>NZ_MLYQ01000089.1:0-25651 GCF_001866725.1 Bacillus sp. MUM 13 | reverse complement strand
ATTTTTAAGATTTTTTAACTAAATACACAATTTTAGTAAGGAATGGTATATTTAAAATAAGCAGTAAATTGGAAACAAGATGATTTTAACTAGTTTGCCTTGGTCCATTTACTAACTTTGAAAATCAAACTGCCATATCTCACTTAAAAGAATCTTCGAAAAAGATAGGAGAACTACCATGATAAGGGAAAAAGAAAGAGGAGAGACAACGGAGTTAGTCTATAATTTATTAAAAGAAAGAATTTTTGATTGGAGTATATCACCTGGGCAAAAGATTAATATCAGTCATCTAACAAAGGAAATCAACATAAGCACCCCCCCTTTAAGAGAAGCACTGTCACGCCTTAGTTCGGAAAAATTAGTGATTTTGGAACCAAATAAAGGGTATCGTGTCAGTGATATTTTAGATGCAGATAATATGAAAAAAATGCTGGAAGCCCGCATATTATTGGAAGTAAATGCAATTCGGAATATTATCCGCTTAAATAATTTGAGTGTTGTGGAAGAACTTTCTTTGCTTACAGAGCAAATGTATTCTATCGCCCCAGGTCCAATAAATAAAAGAATACTCAATTTCACACATTTAGATCACCAATTTCATCTTTCTATTATGAAATCTGGAGAAAACCCATTCCTTACTGAAGCTTTTGAAGGCATGCATATCCACCTGCATATTGGCCGTTTTTACCACGTCAAAGGTCAGTTAGATCAAACAGAAGCACCATCGGAACATCTGGAAATTATTGAAGCGATTAAAACACGGGATGTTTACAGAGCCGAGCATGCTATTTCTGGTCATATCCAAGATTCCATCAACCGTTTGCTGAAAAGGCGAGACGACTCAAACCCTTGAAATATAGGGGGCCTTGACAGCTTTAAATTGAATGGAAATTGGCAATGAATGAAAGAGAAATGTGTGTATTGCGGAAAGTGGTTTGACATGAAAAATATGACTCCACTATTATGAACAAGGAAAATCACATTATAGCCGTCTTAAAGGATGGATGGACAGGTTTAATAGAATTGCTGGGTTTGTTTCAATATCTGGATATAATCAGATTCCTTTATGATTATGCAGCGGTATGCAAAATGGTTATTGATAGTTGTATATTATCTGCCAGTGTCTGATGAAGATTAAGAACAACAATGACATTAAAGTTATAGTATTGCTGTTATAGCGGGAGGGTTTTTATGTTTCAAACACATATAAATATTAAAGAGCGTATGAACCATCATAATGTTATTGGTTTAAGCATTTCGTTAATCAGCAGTGGTCGAATTAGCCGAATTGAAAATTACGGATTGCTAGAAGCAGGAACCAGCAAAAAAGTAGACAATAATTCTATTTTTAGTGCTTGTTCAATCAGTAAGTTTTTAACAGCATTACTAGTTTTGAGGTTAACAGAACAAGGTATTCTCGATTTAGATGAGGATGTTAACAAAAGATTAAAATCGTGGAAGATCCCCCATAATAATTTGACCGGTAAAAAAGTAATAACATTACGAAACCTGCTGAGCCATCAATCCGGAGTTATAGACCCTGAAGAAAGTTTTATGGAACTAAACCCCAATATAGGTATCCCTTCACTGGCAGAAATATTCGTGGGAACTACACCATATTGCAAAGCCCCTATTGAGGTAAAGTATGAACCAGAGAGCGACTTTCAATATTCAGACGCAGGATTTTGTATTTTACAACAACTAATAGAGGATGTGACTGGGAAACCTTTTAAAAAAGTCGTAAAGGAACTAATATTTCTTCCATTAAAAATGACAAAAAGCACATTTCCACAAAATATTTCTGAAGAGATAGATAGGGATTTTTCTTCTGGTCATAACAAAGAAGGTAAATTATCAGATGGAAAATATCCAATATATCCTTATCCAGCAGCTTCCGGACTATGGACAACTACGTCAGACTTATCTCAATTAATTCTTGAATTAATGGATGCACTCAATAATAAAAGTAAGATTGGGATTTCTGCAAATAAAGTAAAAGAAATGATAAACTCACAAGGCTGTAAAAGCTGGACTGGACTTGGGGTGTTTTTGGACGGTTCAGAAAAAGAAATTGAAATATCATCACTTGGTTGGGGATTAGGATTTCAATGTATGATGGCAGCCTATCCTCATTTAGGAAATGGGATAATTATCATGACAAATACAGATTTAGGAGCTCATCAATTAAAAGGTATAATTGGTGAAGTTTATCATTCCCTAAAACCTTTGTTAACTCTTCCTCAGCTTTAATAAGAATATAAAACCAGGACCTTTTTAAGCGCCCGTTATGTATCTTAGTTCCTTTTCACCCTTTTGTTTTGTAAAATCAAATGTTGCCCTTTCACCTGATTAACCATGCCTGCCGGCAAGAAGCTGCCTTTACGAAAAGAGCGTATAGCGGAATCTGATAAGCCGCTTAAAAGTCTTTACGTCTAGCATTAAAGGTTCACCCATTAAAATCCAAATAACAGCTCCGCTCAAAAGCGACTTCACCACTTTTCATCCTTAATTAATTTACGTGTAAAGTCAGCATTTCCTCCTTTTCAATCTGGCCCAATTGATGAAAAATCCTTTATGATTCTTAAACGATCCTGCCTGCCCCTTTTGTTCCATAAGAAAAAGGCTGCCGAAGCAACCCAATTATAGAACACACGTCCCCTTAAGTTAAGATATAAATTTTTTTGGAAAGCTGTTTTAGCTTTTGCTGAGATTACAGCCTCTGTGCTATTAGCAGGGATAACGTAACCCCCGCCTATCGATTCATTGTTATCAATTGGATTGAATACCATAGCCACTCTTTTTGGCGGGATAGTCGAGAAGATATTTTAGATTACTCTTGAAAAATCCCCTGTATTAACTGCCTTGCCCGTTCTATCTTGCAAATAAGAAAGTATTGCTAAGGTGGAATTTCAGTATGTGCCTTGAATAATCTGTTTTCGGAAAAATACTGAATAACGAGTCTGACATGCACAAAAAGTGTCCCTTGGATAATGCAAGTCATGGTTTTCCAATGTTTAATGATCGTAAGGGATGACTGCATAAAAGTCGTTTTAAAACCGTTATCTTTTTTCTTATTAGTTAAATGGATGAATTGAAAATTAGATAAATGCGAACCCTAAACAAAATGTTAAATGGACTTCCACACTGTTTATAGAAGTCTTTTAGTCTGTTATTATTTAGATTATTGGATAATTCAGCTCGTAACTTGGGTAGCAATAGAATGGTGGTCTAAGTGCTATTTTAGACATTGACCAGGAATCCTCTATATAGACCATCTTTACTTTTTCATTTGAATGGTTTACTAGCAACAGCTTTACTTCTGGATTAAATTCATATCGCAAAATGTTAACCCTCTTCCATTAGGAATGTGTGGATTCTCCCCCATCAACATGAAGAACTTGACCAGTAACAAAACGTGAGTCATCAGAAGCAAGATAGACAAAAGTTGGCGCGAGTTCAAATGGATGGGCAACTCGTTCCATTGGATTAAATGCTCCATATACAGCTACTTGGTCTGACGAGAAACTTGCTGAAATAAGCGGGGTCCAAATTCGGCCGGGGGCGACAGCATTGACTCGGATACCTTGTTTCACGACATTTTTAGCCAAGGCACGTGTCCAACCAACTATTGCACCTTTTGTGGCCGTATAATCAATCATTTGCTGCTCACCTACATACGTTACCACTGAAGTAGTGCCAATGATTGAGCTGCCTGGTTTTAAATGAGGAAGCGCTGCTCTTGTTGTGTAAAAATGAGAGTATATATTAACTTTGAAGGTGTCATCGAATTGCTCATCTGTAATGTCAAGCAGACTTAGTTGCTGGAATTGGATACCAACATGGTTACAAAGAATATCGAGACTGCCAAGCGTATTTACTGTTTGTTCTACAATGGAGATACACTGTTGTTTGTCCCGCAAGTCACCAGGCATTAGAAAACAACGTTGTCCGAGTTGTTCAATCCTCGTTTTTGTTCTATTTGCATCCTCATGTTCATCTAAGTATGAAATAGCAACATCTGCGCCTTCTTTAGCAAACGCAATCGCTGCTGCTGCACCAATACCACTGTCACCCCCTGTAATAAGTGCTACTTTTCCTGTTAACTTTCCACTCCCTTTATAGTTCGGGTTTTCGATAATTGGAAGGGGGACCATTAACTTTTCCACTCCGGGATGGCGCAGCTGGCGCTGTTCAGGTAAATTCATCGGAATTTCTTCGTAACGTGTGATTTTCCCATAGTTAGGGTACATGGGATAAGGCTGGGTTATCATGTTCGCTTTAAACATTTGCTGCATTTGCTTTATTTCGTCTAATTGACGACTTTGATCCTTTTGATCCATGGAAACCTCCTATAGAAATATTTTCTTCTATAGAATATTTATGTTGTTCACTAGAAATAAAGTATAAAAAGTGTGAAAAAGTTGTTTACTTTCAAAACACAGAAGCGTATTCTTCCTCAAAAGATATACCTTTTTTCTTTATTGAACTGAGCTTTAGGACAAGGAGCAATACTGAATAGCCTATCCAAGACTCCATCCCTTGCCATGAATGCAGTCCTCCTCATATATCGACCTGAGGTTCTCGTGAGAATCATAGGTATATTCGGAGTAGTGATTCTGTTGCTCCTGCTGTTGATACTACTCTATATGGAATTGTTGTCGATAGTTTAGGATGGTATTGGTTATTTATTAGTTATCCCTTTTGCGGTGTTTATCATCCTATTTGCTATGAAGTTAATACAAAACGCCGGAGAGGTTACCCGTCCGCTTGTGGATGTTCCATCTAATCTTTTATCTACTATTGGACTTGGGGGGACTATTTGTGTATTTAGCAGTATCGGAGATTAACAAACAAACAAATATTAGTAAATTGCAATTCCATGTACTACTTAAGAATTTCTAAAGGATTTATATATCAATTTATTTACTGTCTCATAATAAACAAACCCTTTCACAATCAATCGTATAGATATTGGAGTTATTTGTTAAGAGGCTTCCCAAATGTTATGCGGCACAACAATTACCTTCCTCCTCAGAGAATCTCAGACACTAAGACTTTCGGTTTAATTAGATGCTATAATCCATTTTTCATTGTTAACCTTAAAACAATATATGTTAACATATAAAGGAGTGGAGGTGTTTTATGAATAAAAAGTACAGGAATCTTATTGCTCTTTTGGGTTGTATAATCTTATTTATTTTTGGCACATACAGAATATTGACTGAGTCATTGACGTCTACGTCACTTGTGGCTGCCTACATATTTGCAGCTGCAGGCTTTATAGGTTTTATAGGTAATTTACTTATAATGAAAAGAAATAGCTGATTGTAGGGATGATTTTATTAAAAGATCATCACTTTTTTTATATGCCAAGTTTTTTAAATAAAACGATTAAGTCTGTTAAGTTTGTTTATAAAGATGATACTTGAAGCATGATTCTTTTTGTTATTATTAGTATCATCATGTTTTCTTCTCAATTCTATTGCCCATGTATGCACAAGGGAAACTCGGCTATTATGCGAAAACTGCGGGGTTATTACTTTTATTTAAAACCTTGTTAAACGGTCTTTTGTCACCCGAAACGGGATTTTATTCGATAAATATGGAGCAAGGAAATTATTAATTATTCCTCGAACCCGCCAACTAGTTGTGGCCATGATTATTTATAGCAATATTTCACATTTTATGTCTAACCTGCATTTTTACATTCATTGTACCCTTTTTGATGTTTTAAAAAGAAAAATGTTGCCGCTGCACCCTCAATCCTTTTCTATTTTTGATGATGTAGCAGACTGTCCTTTTGCAGTGAGTACACTTTCTACCGTATATTATATTTTAGTTTCCGCAATTTTATCAGTGCCCTTCCGATTTATTTCCTTATCATCGCTTCATCCTGATGCTTCATTAAATCAACACCTGCATTAGTATCCTCAATACTTTTTTGGGCAATGGCTGTATAGCCTTTTACCAATTCAGCTATTTCTTCTTCACGCTCCAGCCAATGACTGGTGAAATCCAGCTTATTGCTGCCAGCAGCATTTTTGGCTGGCGTATTTAGTGTTAAAGCTTCCAATGCCGTCTTTGTTTTAAACAGCTGGCTGATTACTGCATCATGCTTCAGCTTGATCTCCAGCTCCATTAAAATACCTTCTTTCTAAAGTCATTTATAAAGTGTCCGACTTCCTCTAGCGTCTTCTCGCCTTTTTCAACTAACTTTTCAGCTGCTGCCGCTGCCGCGTTAGCTGCAGCGAGTGCATTTCTTTCAATCTCAAGCCATGTAATCTTGCTTTCTATTTCACTGATATACTGATCATAGTCGTCATTCAATATATTCGAAATGGCAGTATGCGCTTTTTTTCTCGCTTTCTCAAACGATTCTGATCGCTCTCCAGTCCATGATTTTCCTAAATCCGGTTCAAGTATTGCTTTAATTTCTGTTAAACCAGTATCCTTTTCTCTATTAATATCCGTTTTTGCAGCTTTAAGCCGGGCGATTTGTTCATCAAAATTTGCAATTGCAGAAGAAGCTGCATCATGTGCGGCTTTCAATGAATCAGTCAATTCCATGCTGGCACCTCTCATTCTTCAATTTTTAGTTCCGTGAATAATTGAACATGCATATATGATTATCAATTTTCAATAGAATGAAACAAACTCAGTCTTTTCCATATTTTACATTATAGGGTACATAGTTATTTAAATTAATAGGAAATTTGACTTCTTTTCAATTCTATCAATCGGGTAAATAGTCACAAAAAACACCTTTCCTAAAAAAAGGAAAAGTGTTCTCAGGCACTCATATGTTTTTTTCTTTCTCCATCAGCTTTCTTACATTTTCCTTTGGGGTCCAGCAGGTAAACTGATAGGAAGGTTTAGTTTCAAAACCCAGGCGAGAGCATCCATACATCATTTTTCCATTTACCCTTTCACTGCAAAAATGAATGCATGTGGCACAGCAATGATATCGTTTCATAAAGTCCCCTCTTTTCAGGCTGTTCATGGGCACTTAATCAGGATCATTTGAAGAATGCTGAATCCTGATTTAGAAGGCAGCCTTTTTCTAAATCCAATGCAGATTACAGCTTAGATACAGTATGGATTATCCTTTAACCCGCTTTTCCCTGCTGTGTTTGTCCCTTGTGCTCCAGTCACATTCAGGACAAAATCAGCATGGAGCTTTAACAGAGCTTTTTTCTTTAAGTATCAGCCAGACTGTCAGAAGCATACCGAGCAGCGACATGCCGGCAAATAGCAGATATACACTGTAAATGCCACTATTTTCAAGCAATATGCCGCCGGCAAATGTGCTGAACCAATTGCCTAGTCCATTACCGAACGCGGAATAAATCGTTACGGCGGTTACAGTAATATGAGCTGGGACGATTTTGGATATATATTGAAGTCCAGCGGGAATGAAAAGCCCAAGAGAAAATCCCGAAACAATAGATGATATATATACCAAAGTCAAACCAGGTTCATAAAAATAAAACGTCCAGCGAAGCAGTGAAGCACAGGCAGCCATCAAGGCAACTGGCAGCAGGCCCCATTGATTGATCCATCTTCCGGCTAGCCTCATAAAAGGAATTTCAGAAAGCACGGCAAGCAAAAAGGCAATTCCGATGCCGGTATATGTGCCTCCTCTTGCTTCTACAAACAAGCCATAATATACATTGTTTGCCAAATTCGGCCCAAAAACTAGAAACGTAACAATTAAAAAAATGACAAACCGCGGGATGGAAAAAAGCTCTTTCATCCCGGTTCCAGGCTTTATTTTAACTGAGGCAGGTTCTTCAGGCAGACGGAGCGCTAGCCCTGCTGCTGCTGTTAGCCCAATAAAGAACGCGCAGAAAATGACCGTCAATCCTATTGGGGTTTCAGAGAGTCGCCCCATGACAAATACCGCAATGCCAAAGCCAAGTGATCCAAATAGGCGGATGTTCCCGTAATTCCCCCCTTCTTTTGCTGTGTATTTAAGGGAAATACTGTCTGATACGGGAATGATGGCGCTTTGAAAGACAGCCAGGCATGCTGCCAGGATGACGAGGGGTAAATAAGAATGAAGCACTAAGTATCCTAAACCGAGGAAACCAGCGAAAAAAGCTGTCAGTGAAAGCACTTTAGATGGCTTGCCGGATATATCGCAGACCATTCCCCAGATAGGCTGAAAAATAATCATGATAATGGGCCCTATAGACATGATGGTCCCGATTTGATATCCATTCATTTTTTCACTTTCCTTTAAATAAACACTAAGAAGCGGTGTTAAGCTCCCTACTGCAAAAAAGGAAAAAAGATAATAGGCTTGTAATTTCAGCATGTTTGCTTTTACAGGATTTTTCACAAGTCACTTTCCTCCGATGTATGATAATTCAAAATTAACATAACGAATACTAAAATGCCATTTTTCCGAAAGTTTAGACTTATTTCCGCAGTTCAGCTAAAGCTAGATACAGATTATATCTTCTCCTGGAGGGAGCCGCCGCCCCGCCTTAGGGTGTCTTTGCCTGCTTCTGAAAATAAAAGAGCCCTATACAAAAAAACAGAAGCATTATTGCTCCTGTTTTCCGTTTGCTGCCGGCAGCTCAATATGAAAGGCTGTACCTTTATTTATTTCACTTTCAACCTCCACCGTGCCGCCATGATTTTCAATAATGTTATAGCTCACCATTAACCCAAGGCCATTGCCCGTACTTTTAGTAGTAAAAAAAGGCTCACCAAGTTTTTTCAGAGCTTCAGGAGGTATTCCGCCGCCTGTATCTTTAAATATAATAGATACATTTTTCCCTTTTATTTGAATGGCTGCTTTAATCGTCCCTCCATTTGGCATAGCGTCCATCGAATTTCTGGCAAAATTCAGGAAAACCTGTTTGATTCTATTTTTATCACAGCGTACTATGATGTTTTCCTGATTATATTCAAGATAAAAAGAGATATTTTTCTTTTTTGCTTCTATTTCCAGGAAAGAAAAAACACTTTGAATAATAGATACCATGTTTTCTTCTTCCAAGTTGATACTTTGAGGCTTCGCAAGGACCATAAAATCTTCCACAATATCGTTGACCCGTTCAATTTCATCTAAAATGATGTCTAAAAATTCACTTCGTTCAACGTTTTGCTCATCCAGCTGCAAATATTCGGCATAGCCCTTAATTGTCGTAAGAGGATTTCGGATTTCGTGGGCCACACCTGCAGCCAATTGGCCGATAGCCGCAAGCTTATCCTGCCTGTGCAGCATATCCTCAGTCTCTTTCCTCTTCGTGATATCCGTTCTTATTGAAATATACTGATATGGTTTTCCGTCTTCATCTAAAAAAGGGACAATCGTCGTTCCTACCCAGTAGTAGTTACCGTCCTTTGAGCGATTTCGCAGCTCTCCCTTCCAGACATTTCCGTTTGATATGGTACTCCACATATCTTGGAAAAACTCTCTTGAATGATAGCCGGAATTAAGGATATTATGATTTCTGCCTATCAATTCTTCCCGGGAATATTGTGAAATGTCACAAAGCTTGTCATTCACCTTCGTTATATTCCCTTTTTCATCCGTAAAAGCAACGATGGCAGATTGATCAAGGGCATAATGAATATCACGGATATCTTTCATTGTTTCCTTTAAGTCGGCTTCGGCTCTTTTTCGTGCCGAGATATCCGTACGAATGGAGATATACTGATAAGGCTTTTTCCTTTTCATAAAAGGAACAATTGTGGTGTCCACCCAATAAAGCGTACCATCTTTTGCTTTATTGCAGATTTCACCCTTCCATGTTTTCCCGCTGGAAATCGTTTGCCACATTTCTTTATAAAATGCTTGTGTGTGATAGCCTGAACTTATGATAGAATGGCTTCTCCCCATCAGTTCTTCTTCACTGTATTTAGAAATCTGTACAAATTTATCATTGACATAGGTTATCTTTCCTTCACTGTCCGTTATGGCTACAATAGCAGACTGATCAAGGGCGTAGCGGAAGTCCCGCAGATATTTATCGCTTTTTGCGAGGCGTTTGTTTATGATCATCGCAGATCCGACAAGTCCTGCAACAATGAGGACCGATACAAAAAAGACCAGATTAATGACAAACGGTGTATCATTCACAAGCTGTTCTACATTTTTGATCGGCTCTTTTGCAGGCATGCTTCGTGCTAATAAAAAATGGCCTTCTGCAATGGCAACTGTAACGATTAAGGTGCTCAGCGGCTTGAACCATAGCTTATTTTTGCGGTTCCAATGGTTCGCATAAAAAAGAATCATAAACGAACATAAAAACATGGCCATAATTAAAAGAAACGAACCCGAGAGAACGGCAAGATGATAAAAAATCCCGTTATTCAAGGCATACATCCCGATAATATAATTGGACAGCACAGACAAAGTCAGGAGAAGACTGCAGCAGCAGACATGCAAAAACCTGATTTTTTCAGTTGAAACAAACATAAATCCCATACCGGCAAGAGCGACGCCAAGCACCATTGATAAAATAGTAACTGGAATGTTGTATGCTCCCGCCCCGTTCTGGTCGAAAGCCAAAATACCAAAGAAGTTGAAGGTCCAGATGGCCATTCCCATGGAAAAGCTCCCGCCAAGAAATAAAAATCGCTTATTGGTTTCAGAGGTACGCAAAAGAATCAATAAATCTATACTTGTATAAGAAGCCATAAATGTAAGGATAACAGCCACTAATAGCAAAATTGGATTAGATGATTCAATAATCTGGTTCATGTATTGATATCACCTTTCTATAATGAAGTCATGCAGATTGATACTGCCCTCTTATTATATATCTTCCTTTTTCAATGTAAAGAAATGAGCTAAGGTATTAATATAAGTTATAATTTTTCCAGTTTTCCGGCAGCATGCCTTGATATTTGGCAGTCAGGAATCTGTCATCAATCAGAACAATCAGCCCATGATCGTCTTCAGACCTGATCAGCCTGCCTCCAGCCTGCAGCACTTTATTCATCCCCGGAAATACATATGCATAATCATAGCCGTTTTTCCCCTGATCCTGAAAATGGCTTTTAATAATATCACGTTCAAAACCAATCTGCGGCAAGCCCACCCCGGTGATGATTACGCCGCTCAGCCTGTCGCCCTTCAAATCCACTCCTTCTGAAAATATCCCGCCCAATACAGCAAATCCAACAAATAAGCTGTCCTTGTTTTCCTGAAAAGAGTTCAAAAAACCTTCCCGTTCATCTTCCGTCATTGCGCTGCCTTGAATGATCGTATTCACAGAGGATGCTGCCGTAAATGCGCCATACACGTTATTCATGTATTGATGGGAAGGAAAGAATACCAGATAATTCCCTTTCCTGCCGTCAAGAATGTTTATTAGCAAATCTGTAATACGGTCTATCGATTCTTCCCTGTTGCGGTATCTGGTTGAAATCCTGCTGATAAGCACTTCATTTTGTTCTGCTGTAAACGGAGAAGGAACCGAAATCCGGTAATCTTCCTCGCCACCTCCAAGCATATCCATAAAATATCCTGCTGGGGAGAGCGTAGCAGAGAATAAAATGGCAGAGCGAAATCCAGATAGAATATTTTTCAGCAGTCCTGAAGGATTCAAGCAAAATAATTTGATCTTTGCATCATTCTGCTGTATTTCAAAATATATCGAATAATGCTCATCAACAAGCTTAGAAATCTTTAAAAAGTTTTGAACATCAAAATAGCCCTGAAGCAAGTCTTCATGTTCACCGCCGCCGCTCCTCTCCAGCAGAAAGGGTTCAGCCGCCTCAATGAATGCTTCGAGACCTTTTAAAAGATCATCAGGCAAATTCTGCATGATTTTATTATAGTGATTATCAAGCGACTTTTTTTCCTCTATGAAGTACTGATTGATATTTTTAGCAGCACGCGAAATGGCGGGCTCATTTACTTTGTTTTCCCGCTTTATCCTCAAAAATGGAGTCTTATATAACTCCGCCGAAAACATGCTTCTCGCTCTGTCCACTAAATTATGTGCTTCGTCCACAAGCAGCACTGTATCTTTTTTCTGCTCATCAAGCATCCTTTTTAATGACACCCTTGGGTCGAATACATAATTATAATCACATACGACTGCATCACAGACATAGGCAAGGTCGAGTGAAAATTCAAATGGACAGAGGTTGTGCTTTTTGGCATACTCCTCAATCACACTCCTTGTAATCAGCTGTTCATGTTCTAAAATATCCAGCATCGCGTTATTAACACGGTCATAGTAGCCATTTGCAAACTCGCATTCATTTGGATTGCAGCTGCCGTTATCATGGAAGCAGATTTTATCCTTTGCTGTAATTGTCACCGTTTTGCAAACTAAGCCCCGGTCCATCATTAAGGAAAAAGTGTCTTCAGCAGTCTGGCGGGTAATTGTTTTGGCTGTCAGGTAAAAAATTTTCTGGCATTCGCCCTGTCCCATGATCTTTAAGCTGGGAAATATGGTGGACGCTGTTTTTCCGATACCTGTAGGGGCATTAGCGAACAAGTTAGCTTTTTCATTTATGGTCTTATAAACGGCTCCAGCAAGCTTTCTTTGGCCGTCACGGTAATTTTCAAAAGGAAATGGCAAATCTCTGCATGACTTATTTCTTTCTTCAAGATGCTGAAGCTTCCAATTGGCATAGTGATAAAATCCCTTTATCATATCCTCCAGAAAAACAGCCAGTTCCTGCCTGCTGCAATTCACTTTGAATCTTTTTATTTCTTCCGTGTTCTTTTGAACATATGTAAGCTGAACGCCAATTTCGTCCAGATTATGAAGTAAGGCAAACATGGCTGCATAGCATTTAGCCTGCGCCCAGTGCACCGGATAACTGGTTTCTGTGAGAGTGTGCAAATCCAAGGCAGTACTCTTAATTTCATCAATCGTATAGGACTGGCCAGCTGCCAGCAAGCCATCGCATCTCCCTTCAATGAAAAAAACAATATCCTCATAATTCTGCTCAAGCGCAAGCGGCACTTCCTTTACATCATGTTCCCCGTATTGTTTTTGGATTTGCTGGTGAATTCTGGTGCCCTCTGCAAGCGATGCAGTAGCCCTGAAACCAGAGGTTATGCTCCCGCTTTTATAAACATATTCTGCAAGAGTCCTTACAGAGACTTTATAATTTTTCATGAATTCCCCCTGCTTTCCCTTAAGTTTATTGATAATTAATCGAAGAAAGTGAAATGATAACCTGGAAGGTTTTGTTTATTAAAATAAAAGCGTCAAACAGGGTGTAAAGTCAAAATACTATAATATTTTTAGTAAATTGTTTATACTTAAGTTGTACATACATATATTTATTATAAGGAGGGGGCATGCTGATGGCAGATACAGCAAGCTTAAGTCTTACAGAACTGGTTGAGAAGAAAGCACACAGAAAGCTGACAAAAAGGCAGATTTTGCAGCGGGGGCTGCTGATTACGCTCGGGGCGGTGCTCATGAGCGTGGGACTGGAAATTTTTCTGGTTCCAAACAATGTAATCGATGGAGGAATCACAGGCATATCCATTATGCTATCGTACTTAACGGGATTAAAGCTCGGTGTTTTCATTTTCGTATTGAATCTTCCGTTCTTTTTTATCGGGTATAAACAAATCGGTAAAACCTTCGCTATTTCTACTCTTTTTGGAATTTTCATCCTTTCCATTTCAACTGCATTGCTTCACCCCGTACCCGCTTTTACTCAGGATATCCTGCTTGCCACCATTTTTGGCGGAATTATTCTAGGTGTTGGAGTCGGAATCGTCATTAGATATGGCGGTTCATTGGATGGTACTGAAATATTGGCTATTCTCGCCAATAAAAAGGTTCCATTCTCAGTAGGCGAGATCATTATGTTTTTCAATTTGTTTATATTGGGCAGCGCGGGATTTGTGTTCTCATGGGACCGTGCTATGTATTCCATTTTAGCCTATTTCGCCGCTTACAAAACAATGGACATCGTAATTGCCGGCTTGGATGAATCCAAATCCATCTGGATCATAAGCGATGAATACGAAGAAATCGGCGAAGCCATCCTAAACCGTCTGGGACGCGGTGTTACCTACCTGACAGGAGAAGGCGCTTATTCCGGTGATAACAAGAAAGTGATTTTTTGTGTAATTAACCGTCTGGAAGAAGCCAAATTAAAGGATATTGTCACTAATTTCGATCCTTCCGCCTTCCTTGCAGTAGGAGACATCGCTGAAGTACGCGGAGGGCGTTTCAAGAAAAAAGATATTCATTAACAAGCGGCCTGCAGTTTCAAGTTCATAGCGGACTTGGAAGCTGCAGGCTTTTTTAGTTTGTATTTCAGGCAAAATAAAGACACACTTCCGGAGTGTGCCTTCTTTGATATTTATTTATTTCTTGGGTTGTTTATCGCCTGCAGCATTTTTGTTCCTTCTTTCATCTCACTGCCGCACAGCGGACAGCTCGGCTTGTCGCTGCTTGTGAAATTATCACGGATCCATCCTTTGCAATCCTCTGATGTACATTCCCAGACCTTTGTTTCTTCAGGTGGTACTTCTTCGACGTTATTGCGTTTATACAAAGCATCTCACTCCTTGGATTTGATTTGATTATCGTGCTTTTTAGAAACAATCTTTCTCATTTCACTGGAACAAGATGTCAGCTCCGCACATAGAGCCATGTCTAAACACATGTTTCTATTTTATTATACCATAAAAAGCCTCCCATATGAAGTGCCTGCTCCTCTTTAAAATGGCGCCAATAACATTAAGAAACAAATAGCAGGTGCATATGTGTACAGAAGCGGCTCTTTGCAGCACTGCATAAAAAAGCTGCCTTTTTGGAGCAAGGCAGCTTTCTTTAATCAGCATGCGAGCTGATATGCTCTGCTATTTTTCTGTCTTTGCGTTTTAACGGAAAACGCAGCAGAAATAATGAGCAGGAGAGTAATTTTACAGGTCTAACCTAAAACAATGAAAGCCCTTCCTCTCTCCCATCAATACGGTTCCTAGACCGCGCCTGTGAGAATCAGGTTTAGACTTAAACATGTTTATTAAAGGATACTGTCAAAATGACGAATAGGGGATGATTGTCCAATAGAAGTAAATTTCATAAGAAGAATAAAACTACCTGAGGAAAACTTTAGGGTTGTTAATCCGTTATTTTCAAATATTGCTAAACTCAACTCTTGGCCATTCAGACGGCTTTTGCTGTTTGCATTATGGCTTATACACTTACTTTAATAAAAATGTCTTTAAATTACCCTCTTGGTGTTTATCATGTTCCAACACCTGAATTCCCATAATAACATGGTTTTCTCTTTAAGTCAACAAACCATGAAAGTTTGATGCGGCTTATCGGGATTGCTGCAGATATTCTTTTGCAGAGGTAAAGAATATCTGCATGCAGCATTTTTCCGGTTTATCTATAAGCATTGTAATCATTGTTGATTTGAGGCAATTCCCTGATTTCCTCTACAAGGTTTTCACCGCACATCGGACAAGAAAGATTGTCTGTGACAAAATCCTTCCGCATCCATCCATTGCATGTTTCCGACGCACAAGCATATACTACTGTATCTTCGATGATAGTAACGGGTTCCTCTTGATTCTTTTTTGCAAAATACATGAGTAACCTCCTTTTTTAACAGTATACGCAGTAATGCATCGGAATATTTATTAAAAAAGCATTTTCATATGGAAGGTCAATTATATTTCAACACTATTTCTCAATAATGCAGCTTTTATCATAAAATAGCTGATTTCCTCCGGCAATGCTTCTTTAAGAGGCTTGAGCTTTTCAGCTCCAATAACTGAAACCATATCAAGTATCTGCATGTTTGCTGATTCAGGCAAGATTCTCTGCCAGTCTACATCTCTTCCCTCTTCCCCGCATTTAAGGAGGTGGTTTTCAACGGAGATCTCTGCAAGGCCTCTTAGCACCGCAATTTCCTCAATGCTCTTTCCCTCTTTAAAAAGCCTGAATGTTTCAAGATGAGAAGGTTCTCCCTTAGTTTCCCGCTTCTTAATGATTTCTTCAGCCGGAGCACTTAATCCCGGATTTTCCGCAAGGTATTCCTGGATTTTCCTGATAAATATTTGGCCATACTTTTCCTGTTTTTTCTGCCCGACTCCTTTTACAGTTATAAAAGTTTCAGGCGTAACCGGAAACGAGGCAGACATGTCTTTTAATGAAGCGTCAGAGAAAATGACAAATGGAGGCACCTTTTCTTCCTGGGCAATTTCTTTACGGAGCTGACGCAGCTCTTCAAATAGAAGGTTGTCGGCAGAAATGGTTGTAATAACGGAAAGCTCCTTGCGCATGACCATTTGTTTGCCTAGAAGAACCTCTTTTCCCTGGTCTGTTACCTTCAATACAGGAAATTGGCCCCCAGTCATCTCGATAAACTGCTTTGAAGTGAGATAGTCAATAAAATCAGCGACTTCTTTTGCGGATTTCTTCTTCATTATTCCATATGTCGATAGCTTTTGAAAATTGAAGTCCTCCACTTTCTTATTTTTTGATCCTGTCAGCACCTGGCTGATGAGGGTTTTGCCAAATCTTTCTCCCATTCTGATCATACAGGATAATACCATTTGTGCTTCTGTCGTTACATCTACCGAATTTCTGCTGTCTTTACAATTTTCACAATGCCCGCAGTTCTCTGGATTTTCTTCGCCAAAATAACGGAGAATGAAAGCCTGAAGACATCCTTCTGTGAAGCAGTAATCCTTCATGGCATTCAGCTTCTTCAGCTCAAGATCCTTCCATTCCGGCCGGGATTCGGACTGGTCTATTAAAAACCTCTGCAGACGCAGATCCTGAGGAGAGTATAACAGGATACACTCGCTATCAAGACCGTCACGTCCTGCACGGCCAGCTTCCTGATAATAACTTTCCATATTTTTTGGTGTTCCATAATGAACAACAAAGCGGACATTGGATTTGTCGATGCCCATGCCAAAAGCAGAAGTCGCAACCATAAGCGAGATGTCATCCTGCAGAAATTGTTCCTGCTGCTCCGATCTCTCCTGCTCATTCATACCTGCATGATAACGGCCGGCTTTAACGCCGCCTTTAGCCAGACGGGTGTATAGCTGGTCGACCTCTTTTCTTGTTGAAGCATATATGATTCCTGACTCATGCTGATTTTTTGAAAGATACCGCTTCAGATATTGATTGCGGTTTTCATCCTTTACAACAGCAAAACTCAGGTTGCTTCTTTCAAAACCAGTAAAGACTGTATTTGATTCTTCAATATCGAGGGATTGGCAGATATCATTTCTTACTGCAGGTGTTGCTGTAGCTGTAAGTGCCAGGACCACAGGATTGGATGGAAGCTGTTTAATAAGTGTTTTTATTTTCAGGTAGCTCGGCCTGAAATCATGCCCCCACTGGGAGATGCAGTGTGCTTCATCTATTGCCACCATTGAAATATTAAATCGCTGCAGCTCCTGCAAAAAAGAAGGCAATTCAAGCCTTTCAGGCGCTATGTAAACCAGCTTATATAATCCATCGGCAATTCCTGAGAGCCTGTCTGATGCTTCCTTAGCAGAAATAGAACTATTAAGAAATGTTGCTTCAATGCCATTTAAAAGAAGAGAATCCACTTGGTCTTTCATTAAGGAGATAAGCGGGGATATAACAATGGTGAGTCCGTTTAGGACCAGCGCCGGTATTTGGTAGCAAATCGATTTCCCTCCCCCTGTCGGCATTATTCCGGCGGTATTTTTACCTGACAAAACCTTGCTGATGATTTCTTTTTGTCCATCACGGAATGTTTCATACCCAAAATATTTCTGAAGATATTCCTGAGCTTCTTCAATCACTCCTATCCCTCCATTTTCACTTTACATTTCACTTCTATTTTACACTGTATCCAGTCATTCTTCAAAAAAGTGCGACATGAAAAAGGACACAGAATATCTCTGTGCCCCGAATCTATGTGAAAGTATTTTATTTAATGACTTTGACTTGTACTTGCTTTCTTCCCCAATTTAACGCATCTTGTTCTTTAGGGAAGAAGATATCAATTTCGTTTCCTTTAATACCGCCGCCGATATCTTCAGCTGTCGCGTATCCATAACCTTCTACATATACTTCAGAGCCGAGCGGGATGACACTTGGGTCTACTGCAATGACTTTAGCTTCCGGATTGGCTTTTAAATCGACGCCTGTAGCGGTTACTCCGCTGCATCCTTTACAGCTTGCCGTATAGCCAGTTGACGCTACTGTCAATTCCTTGGCGAATTGTTTTTGCGCGGGTGCATCGCTTTTTTCATTTGAAGAGGCAGCCTTTGTTTGCGGCTGTGCCGGTTCAGACTTCTCTTGGGCTGGCTGTGCTTCTTGTTTCACAGATGCCCTATTGGCATGTTTCGGTTCCGATGCAGCCTGAATTCCGTTCGATGAAACAGATAATTTTTGGTTTGGCTGGATTAAATCTGAATTCAAGTGGTTCCAGGCTTTCAAGTTTTCAACGGATACATGAAATTTATTGGCTATGTGCCAAAGAGTATCGCCTGATTTAATTGAATAATACTCTTTGCTTGAAACATTAAGTACATCTTCAGGTTGAATAGTATCTGAAGTAAGGTTATTCAAGGACTTTAATTCATCTATTGATACATGGTATTTTTGAGAAAGTCCCCATAATGTGTCTCCATTTTTCACTTTCACATCCTGTGCATGTGCGTTTGTGCCGATTGCACCGGATATAGCAGCTACTGCTGCAAAAGTTAAGAATGTTTTTTTCATAAGTAGTTACCTCCTTGTTCAGCTTCTTACAAGCTAACGGAATTAATCGTAACATAAATATTTTCATAGCAAAGAACAGGAAGATGAAACTCTGATGACAAAGTTATCAGCTATATGACGGCAAAGTAACAATACGTCTGATAATTCTGATAAAATAATTCGTACTTCCCTCAAAAGGAACGAATTCACGCTCCGACTAATCCATTCGTCCTATATATATATCTGTTTAGATAAAATTTTGGCAAAAAAAAAGAAACAGCAGAAATGCTCCGCTGTTTCCCCCGAGGCGGCAATTGCGATGATTGCCGGGTGATGTGTTTCTTTTATCTGCGGTCAGAAGAATATGTCCAGCCCTCTTCTTGATATATCTTATCTTCTTTCATCAATTTCCCTAACGCTCTTTTGAATGCACCCTTGCTTAAGCCAAAATGGAAGGAAATGTCCTCAGGAGGTGTTTTATCTCCATAAGGCATTGCACCTCCCCTATTCATAAGATACTTGTAAATTACTTCTGAGTCTTCATCCATTTTATCCTGCTTGAATGGATGAAGCGAAACATTCAATGTGCCATCTTCCTTACTGTCAATAACCCTGCCTTCTACATACTGGCCAAGCCTTGGCTCTTCTTTTCTTTCACTTTCATGAATGAAGCAGCGATATCCTTCTTCTGATATAAAGAATGATCCGGCCATAAGCAGCCTATATACATTCCCTTTTACAGCTGCATTCCTGATTCCCTTAAGAGGAGCCTGCACAGACAAATCTGCCATGATATCCTCAGTGGCAAGTTTACCGAATAACCTCTCTTGACGATCCGTTTTAAGAGAAATGAATAACCGGTCTCCTTCTGCTGGCCATAAATGCTGCAAATTCGGCAAATCATCAAGTGATACCAGCATGTCTTTAGAGATTCCGATATCGACAAAAACACCAAGATTTCTTTTCACACTGACAACTTCCGCCCAGCCGTATGAATCCAGGGTAACCTGCGGGATTTTTCTTGTTGCTGTAAGCCGTCCCTGTTTGTCATGATAGATAAATACCTTTACATCCTGTCCAATTTCCAAATCATCCTGCTCGTTCATTTCATTCTTATGAAGCAAGACACTTTCTTCTCCGTCTGTCAGGAACAAACCAAATTCTGCTTCTCGTTCTATCTCTAATTCAACTGTTTTCCCAGCCTGAATGTAATCCATGTATGTGTTATCCTCCCAAAACTGCTTTCATTATGTTTATATTGTACCAAAAATTGCAGCACTTCAATCAGTGAGTCCTGCTCCTGCAAAAAATACTGCTCTTTTGCTCTTCCTGTTGATAGCTCTCAATACCGGCATATTCGAATCTATCATTTTTATCAGTTGTTGTATATAAAAATTTCCATAACCCCAAAAAACATGCAGCAGCTGTTCACCGTTTAACAAATGTTTTATAATTTAAAGGAATGAAAAGGAGGATGAAAGTATGAATATCCTTGAGATAAAGCCCGAAGATACCTACCACATCAGACATCGTGTATTGAGGCCTAATCAGCCTCTTGATGCCTGCAAATATGACGGCGATTTCAATATCAGTACCCTGCATTTCGGAGCATACAAAAATGAAATGCTGATAGGTATCGCCACTTTTTTTAAAAGTCCGAATCCTGATATACCAGGAAGCAAACATTACCAGCTTAGGGGAATGGCCTGCCTTCCGGATTTTCAGGGGATGGGTGCAGGCCGCTCCCTCATATTGCATGCTGAAAAGGTTCTCAAAAAACGCAAGGCTGATGCCTGGTGGTGCAATGCACGGCTTAGTGCATCGAAATATTATCAAAAGCTCGGGCTTCAATCGGCAGGCGGTATATTTGATATTCCCCATATCGGCGAACACATTGTGATGTTTAAAATGCTTGATTTTGAATGATGATGCCATCATCACGGAGATTTTCATTAACAACAAGAGCCGGTTCTTCTGCCTTATTGATATTCATTCTGCATAATTCCATATAAACTCCAGCAAGCAGATGTTCATATATTGAACAATGATGAAGAAAGGATTATATATATGACAAATAAATTGTTTTACAGCGATGTCTACACTAGACAATGGCAGACAAAAATCACCAGGGTTATTGAAAGAGAAGAAGGAATCTTCGCCCTATTAGAGGAAACCGCATTTTATCCCCATGGCGGCGGGCAGCCATCAGACACTGGCACGATTAATGGAATACCTGTTTTGGATGTGTTTAATGAAGACGGAGAAGTGTTTCACCAGCTGGAGCGTATTCCTTCTGACTTACATGCTGCTACCTGTGAGCTTAACTGGAGCAGAAGATATGATCATATGCAGCACCATAGCGGCCAGCATTTACTTTCTGCCGTCTGCCTTCAGCTCTTCGGTTCAAAAACAATGAGCTTCCATCTGGGCAAAGACGACTGCAGCATTGATGTAGACGGTTCATTGACTGATTCAAATAAAATGGCGGACCTTGAGAAAAAAGTGAACGAGCAAATATACCAAAACAGAAAGATACATAGCTATTTTGTCACTAATGATCAATTAAAAGAATTGACTCTTGTAAAGATGCCAAAGGTTACTGAAAATATACGCATTGTAGAAATCGAGGGAATTGAATTCAATGCATGCGGCGGAACCCATGTGTCCAGAACAGGGGAAATTGGAATCATCAAAATACTTAAAGCAGAAAAACAAAAAGACTTCACTAGAATTTACTTTAAGTGCGGAAATAGAGCTTTGGAGGATTTTAATGAAGCACTTGGTATTCTCGGAGCTTTATCCAAAAAATTCAATACCGGAAGAAACGATATCCTTGACCGGTTTGAAAAGTGGCAGCAAAACCAAACATTACTCGAAGCTGAAATAGCGGAACTTAAAGAAAAAAATGATTTCTATCTGGCTGCAGAACTGTTATCACAAATTGACAATGGTGTTCTTTCATATATCTTTGAAGATAAATCATTACGGGAACTTCAAACCCTTGCTGCCAGGCTTGCTGCAGAAAATGATATTTTCATCCTCTTTGCATCCCTGAAAGAAAACAAGCTGGTTATGTACCAAAACGGTTTTTCCCCTTTTTCATGCGGGAAGTTTTTTAAACAGCACCTTAGCCAATTCAGCGGAAAAGGCGGAGGAAATGATAAGTCAGCACAGGCAGGCTTTCCCTCTTCTGATGCAGCAGTAAAATTCCTTGAGTTTTCTGCTGGCCAGTTAAAGGACACCGAAGGATGCAGATAGTAATAACTGTAACATGCAAAAACCCCGATGCAGGGGTTTTTGTTTAGACATACAGCGGCAATATCCACAGCAAGTGATAAAGGTCTACTAAAAGGTAAAGGGCTGCTGTCGCTTTCAATAAAACATGAATCCATCCAGCCTCGATTTTTCTGTAAAACACAACCAGGAAGATTGGCAAGGACAGCTTAATGAGAACAAATAACACGAGGCTATCATCCAGGATATAAGCCATTATAGGATTTGCTTCTCCGATTATATGATGTGATATCCCAGCTGCCGTAAAGATTGTGTCAATAAGGATTAACAGAAAAATCAATATCGGCATGGCGGAACTTCCCTCTCTTATCCAATATCCAATCGTCATCACTTTCAGTTATATAATATTATTTTTGCAGTTTCAGAAAAGCTGCACCATGCTCTGCAAAATGGTCATGATAAAATTTTTCTTTTTCTATCAGCTGCTGTGTTACTTCCTCAAGACTTTCTATTCCTTTAAGACTTTCTTTAATATCTTTTTGAGCCATATAATAAGCCAGCTTATCCCAAAAGACCATTTCTTCATAAGCAGCTATGGATTCTTGAAGCTTTTTTGCATTTTCTTCATTCAGCTCATACAATTCATGCTCAGCATTATGGATTACTTGGTCACTTTCGAACTCCCCTGCAAGGGACAATAAATATTGTTCTAGTTCGAAGGTTTCCTGGCTTGCACCTTCCAGGCTGCCGGAATCCTCTACCCAATATCCGTATTGCAGAAGTTTGAGCAGCGTTGCATATTGCTGTTTTGATAGGTTAATTTTCATCTTTCTGCTCCCTTTTCGTAGTTTTCTTATCATACTAACATAAAAAAATTCAAATGAGCAAAAATAGGGAAAATATAGCAAAGAAAAATTCCGACAAAAAAACCGCTGTTCAGCGGTTTTTGTCAGCTTTATTGTACTTCTTCCACATAAAAATATGATGCTTTTTCTGTATCCACTACATAATGTGTATTACCTTTAACCATATTGTATGTTTTATGTTTTTGTATGTTTGTAATCATTTGAGTCGTATCTTCACCTTCAACCACATGTGAAAGCTCTTTTCCTCCATCGAAGTAAAATCCTACTTTAAGTTTCATTACTTTTGCCAGTCCCTTCTGCATTTTTAAAATTCGCGTCTCTATTATTTCCCCTTCCTGGCCCTGCAGGTAAACATGTTTTTATTTTCCTTACTAAAATGTCCTATTCCGCTGCAAATATGCCGGCTGATTGATCCTGCAAACACTGTGAAAGTTCCATACTTTCAAGCCTTGGTTTTCATGAACATGGAACCTGCCTATTAACCGGAAAAGGCTGCCTTTAGAAAACAAGGCAGCCTGAATATCATTCTTCTATAAGGAAATCTTTTTTTTCTTTTCCTAAAAAATATAGCCGGTGAAGCGGCCGGGTCATTGCGACATATAATAGCTTAATATCAAGCTCGTTGCCAGCTTCATATTTTTCTTCCAGCGAGACGGCAAATACTGCATCAAACTCCAGTCCCTTGGCCAAATAAGAGGGTACCACAACAAGTGATTCCTTCGGGATAGAAGTCCCCTCCTCCAACAGGTATACCTGGCTATCAAGGGCACTCAGGCATTCATACGCTTTTTGGCTGTCCAGCATGGTTTTGGCGATAACGGCAAACGTTTTAAGGCCTTCCTCTTTTAGTCTCTTTACCTTCTCCAATAATTTCTTTCCCCATGTCTTGTCTCCCACAGGGATGAATTCCGGGCTATCACCATGCCTGACAACAGGCTGCACCTGCGGAAAGGTGTATGGAAGCTTTGTTAATAATTTATTTGCCGCAGCCATGATTTCTACTGTTGTCCGATAGCTTTTCTGAAGCTCTGTATATGTGGCTCTTGGGAATATATGCTGGTGAACTTCTTCCCATGATTCAAGGCCTCTGTACGAATGGATGCCCTGGGCCAGATCGCCAACCAGAGTGAACATATCCGTATCGACTGCCGTCTTTAAGGATTGAAGCTGCATAAAGCTATAATCCTGCGCTTCGTCAATGACAACATTCTTTGCCATATAGTCTTTATCAATTCCAAAAATACGTGCCTGAAGATAAAGGATTGGCCCCAAATCTTCCAGTTCATAAAGTTTTTTTGCGAAAAGCTGATTAGACATGATGCAGATGCTCTCTGCTTCAAGTAAGGTTAATTGGCCATTGCTGTATGAAGCAAGGGCTTCTGGATCGCTGAACAGCTCTTGATAATATTCGAGAACATTTTTCCGTTCAAACTGCTTTAAATAATCCTTCACAGCATTCCTGCAGGATTTTTTCACTTCTTCGATTCTTTGAGCTTTTTTATCCAGGCACTTTGTTACGTACTCTTTCCTGATATCAGGATCAATATTTTTATATAACGCTTTGTCTATTTTAGCATCATAAAAATCTGCAACCCGGTCGAGCATGACCTTTTTTTTTGACTTTACCTGATTTTGAAGGATTACCTTCAGCTTATCAATCCGCCCATAAAGCGGAAGATACCAATATTCTTCCTGCAGCAGCTTTTTGAATTTTTTTGAAGAATAAAGGCGGTATTTATCTGCATAAAAATCTTCTGAAGGATTAAAACGCGCATAAATCTCCATCAGGTGTGCGTCGATGATTTTCTTGAATAAGGGAGATCCTTTAAACCTTGAGGCAGCCCTTATATCTTTTGTCTCTTCTTTCTGTTTTTCAAGAATTCTGATCAGCTTGTCATCTTTCGCCAGCTTCAGGGTTTTTCCAATGGCTTTTTGCACATATTCAGCAAATGTCATTTGTTTTACTTTCTCTGCTCCCAGCTCAGGGAGTGCTTCCGATATGTAGTCGATGAATAATCTGCTTGGTGCAAGAATCATCAGCTGGCGGGGATCAAACATTTCCTTATAGTGATATAAAAAGTAAGAAACCCTGTGCAAAGCAATCGTTGTTTTTCCGCTCCCGGCAGCTCCCTGGACAATGATCGGCTTATTCAGGTCAGCACGGATAATTTTGTTTTGCTCTTCCTGGATTGTGGAGACTATTTCTGTTAATCGGCTGCTTGAGCTTTTTGAAAGGGAATCCTGAAGCAGCTCATCAGTAGTCGTCAAATCAATATCACGCACTTCATCCAATGCGCCATCTTCGATCATGAGCTGTCGTTTCAAAGTAATATTCCCTTTGAAGGATTCTCCTTCAGCTTCATATATTACTTCTCCAATGCGCCCCACATAATAAAGATTCGCAATAGGCGAACGCCAATCGACAATCATTTGCTCCTGGTTTTCCCTTTGATATAGTGAGGTTTTCCCAAAATAAAGGACTTCTGGCTTCCCAGTCCCTTCCCTTACATAGTCCACTCTGGCAAAGTATGGTTTATTCCTGGCATTGCAAAGACTTTCCAGCTCTGACTTTGACATTTCAAAAAATCCTGCGTTGGTCAAAAGCTCGGAATATCCGCCTGACTCCAGCCAGTCAGCATCTCCAAAGGCTTCCTGCATATTTTTTTTGAATTGGCTCTTGCTGGATTCTGAGGTTTTAATTACGACATCCATATATCTTTTTGTGAATTCTAAATGAAGCTTTTCTTTTTGAAAATCAGGATGCTGATCTGCAGTCATTATTTTCTCCTTTCGAAAAGAGCATTGCCTCTCTCATCTTTCAAATTGACTTGCTGCCCGGAGAAATTTAGAATCAGCGGTGAAATGGCGGAAATATATATTATCAGAAAAATATAACAATAT
>NZ_MLYQ01000088.1:0-20667 GCF_001866725.1 Bacillus sp. MUM 13 | reverse complement strand
GGAGTCTCGCACCTTACACTCCAATCAACCCGGTTTAACAATGTGATCGCTTTACAGAACATATTAAAAAACAATAATCTTTAAGAAAAGAACCTAAAGAAAAAAACCGTTTCAATACACAATTATTGAGACGGTTTTTTATTATGGAAATTAAGCGGTTATGAAGCAAGCTTTGCATTACTTATTTGCGCGGATAAAAATACATAATTCTTTTATTGAAAAGGTGAAGTTCGGCATTAAGTTTTTTAGCAATAAACCTGCAGTATTCATTGGCTTTGCCTTTATCTCCGTAAGTGGAGGCAGGTACTAGTTTAATTTGAATATAAGATTGAATTCTTTCTGTTCCTGTTTGATCTTCTATCTTTTCAGTATTGATTCCTGCCAGCATTCCTTTATAGCGGTCCTGATTTGAAATAAACCTGATCCATTTTTCTTGTGATTGATCGACCACCTCCATTTTATAAGGAAATGCAGAGTTCTGATATTCCCATTCTATTTGTTTTCCTGTTTTTTCGCTAAGGGATATATAACAGCGGAAAAGGTCTTTCACTTCCTCTAAGGTGATACTCTGTCTGTTTGATTGCGGCACAAGTTTGATAAATGCACTTTCAGGCATGATACATTCTCCTTTCTGTCTTCAAAATTTAATTCAGGGACAAGTCAGAGGAAAAGGGGTTTTGTTTTCTGCACTTTGGTGATCGGTGTCATGTGTCCAGATGGGAAATGGGCAGGATGTTCGATAGGGCTGATGATTTTAATGTATGCGTTATCATTTTACATCTTTTTGCTAGTGAGATATAGAAGAGATTGTCATAAAACAAGCCTATTCATGATATGCAGAATAAATAAAAATAATCACTAAAAAAATTAAATGTGACATACAATTAAGCTTGATATTTTAAATGTGTTATATTATTATAGAGAAATAGAAGAGTAAAACGCTTTCAATTGTTAGATAATTTGAAGGGAGACTGTAAATATGGGAACAATCATTTGCCAAACCTGCAACAATACAATTGAGCATTATGAAGATGAAAAGGTCAGTGTTTTGTATTCACATTGCGGTACCTGCCAGTATGATATAGAAAAAGAGATGGAGTAAGCAAGCAAACCAAAGAAAGCCGCCCGGGTTGGGCGGCTTTCTTTGGTGCAGCAAGGGATTTGCTTTTATTGATAGGCCTTTACTTAAATAGTGTTGTCTTTGATTGCGGGACTTCCGCTAATCCTGCGAAAAGCAAGCATCTGGAACTGAAATGAGCCGCCTTGTTCCATATCAGCAAAGTTTAAGAAAACAGCTATTTAAATGATTGCTTTACGTTCTTTAATGACCCGGAGGTTTTTTAGTTCACTGTCCTCAGGACCTTGGACAGGCAGGCCCACTTCAATATTTTTCTTTATATAGGCAATATTTTCTTCGGTAATTATTTCTCCAGGAATGAAAATAGGTATTCCCGGCGGATACACCATGATGAATTCCGCGATTATTCTGCCTGCGGATTCTTCAATTGGAACTACCTCAGTTGATGCATAAAATGCATCTCTTGGAGTAAGGGCGAGCAAAGGGATGTCAGGAAGCATAACTTCCGAAATTTCCTGGTTCTCTCCTTGATAATGATTGAATTCCTCAGCCAAATCCCTAAGGGCGCTTATTAAAATTTCGGCTTCGGTTTCTGTGTCGCCTGTTGTGACAAGGCAAAGGATATTGTATAAATCCGACAATTCCACCTCGATATTATGTTTCTCGCGAAGCCATTTTTCTACATCATAACCTGATATGCCCAACTCTTTCACAGATATGATCAGCTTTGTAGGGTCATAGTCAAAGGTAGCCTTGCTTCCGAGTATTTCTCTGCCGATACAAGTCAGTTTCGGGATTGTATTTACTTCATAACGGATATGGTCTGCAAGTTTGATGGCTTTGTCAATTAACTCCCTGCCTTCTGTTGCAAGGCGTTTCCGGGCAACATCCAATGATGCCAGCAGGATGTAGGATGTAGAGGTTGTTGTAAGCATGCTTAAAATAGATTGTACATGATTGGATGAAACCAGCCCCTCTTTTACATTCAAAACAGAACTTTGAGTCAGGGAGCCGCCTAGTTTATGAACACTGGTAGCTGCCATATCGGCTCCTGCCTGCATGGCAGACATCGGCAATCCTTCATGGAAATGGATATGAACGCCATGTGCCTCATCCACTAATACTGGCACACTGTAGGAATGGGCAATTTCAACAATCTTCTTTAAGTCAGCAGAAACCCCGAAATACGTCGGATTAATGACAAGAAGGCCTTTTGCATCAGGATTTTGCTCAAGAGCCTTCTCTACCGATTCGGTTGTAATTCCATGCGAAATGCCAAGCTCTTTATCAATTTCAGGATGGATGAAGATCGGAACAGCGCCAGAAAATACAATAGCAGACATTACAGACTTATGAACGTTCCGGGGAACGATGATTTTGTCCCCAGGTCCGCAGACAGCCATGACCATTGTCATGATGGCACCGCTTGTTCCTTGAACGGAAAAGAACGTATGATCTGCTCCGAAAGCTTCTGCAGCAAGATCTTGTGCTTGTTTTATAATTCCTTTAGGCTGGTGCAGATCGTCTAAAGGTGCAATATTGATTAAGTCGATGGACAAGGCATTTTCTCCGATGAAATTGCGGAATTCTGGGTCAATTCCCTGTCCTTTTTTATGGCCTGGAATGTGAAATTGAATTGGATTTTTTTTTGCATGATTAATCAGGCCTGTAAATAAGGGTGTTTCATACTGTGACAATTCTTTATGACACCTCTTTATAAGAAATTTTCGCGTAAAACAAGAAGAATTATAGCATGGATAAAGAACTTTGCCTAGCGATTCTTTTTTTTGAGCAACGTGGGTTTTATATAACCGAAATATGAATATTTATGCGAGAGGTATTTTTCTCTAGAGTTTCTGGATTAAATTCTATAAACTGATTTTATATGATGCATTAAGTGGAATAAGGATAAAGGGGGAGCGGAATGAACTGGAAAACTAGAGTGACGGAGATTCTTGGCATAAAATACCCGATCGTGCAGGGAGGCCTTGCACATCTGGCTTATTCTGAACTTGCTTCAGCAGTTTCAAATGCTGGAGGGTTAGGGCAGGTAACAGCTATGTCCCTTGAGTCGCCAGAAGAGCTCAGGGAAGAAATCCGCAAAACAAAATCTAAGACTTTAAGCCCTTTTGGTGTGAATTTTGCCATTGGACAGCACGGCAGAAGCTATGAGCACTTCCTGGAAGCAGCGTTAAGTGAAGGAGTTCCTGCTATTTCAGTCACTGGGGGAAATCCTGCCCCTTTCCTGAGCCATTTGAAGGGCACTGGTGTCAAGAAGCTCGTTCTTGTAGCATCAAGAAGACAGGCAGTTAAAGCTGAAGAATCTGGCGCCGATGCTGTCATGGCAGTAGGCCAGGAAGGCGGAGGCCATCTTGGAAGGGATGATATTGGTTTTGCTGTGCTTATTCCAAAGGTTGTTGATGCCGTTTCTATTCCTGTTATCGCATCAGGCGGCATTGGTGATGGAAGGGGACTGATGGCGGCACTTTCACTCGGAGCGGAGGGCATAGAAATGGGCACCAGGTTTATTGCGACTAAAGAGTGCGTCCATGCCCATGATGCCTATAAAAATGCCCTGGTTCACGGCAGCGAATATGACACAGTGGTCATTAAAAGGTCCCTGGGTGCTCCAGGAAGAGTTCTTTCAAATACCTGGACAGAAAAGATCCTCGGCATTGAGAAGGAGAATGGAGGATATGAGGAGCTGAAAAACTATATCAGCGGTGAAGCGAATCGCCGTTTCATTTATGAAGGCCAAAAAGAAGATGGATATGCATGGGCTGGACAGGTGATGGGGCTTATCCGCGATATTCCATCTTCCGCAGAACTTATTGAAAGAATGATATTAGAATCGGAAGAAATAAGAAGGAAATGGGCAAGATAATAAAAAATCAGCTGAGTTTTAGGCTTGACAGGTACATGGCTTTAAATCTGCCACAAATGATTAAAAATGAGGCAGACGGTGAAAGAAACTGATAAAATTTTAAAGAACAAGCAGAAGCGTACAATTGGTTCGGCAGCTGAAACGGTCTTACGCATATTAACTAGGCTTTTTCTTTGATTAAAGTCTAATGCGATAGCAGCAATCAGCGGGCAGGTTTATAAGTGGTTAAAAATAAAGAATAGCAGGTGACAGCATGAATTACTCATATCCGATGGACAGCGGCTGGAGTACTGAGGAAATTATTGATGTAGTTAAATTTTTTGAATTTGTGGAAAAAGCCTACGAAGGTAAAGTACAAAAAGAACAGTTTATGAGCTCCTACCGCAGATTCAAACAAATCGTACCAGGTAAGGCAGATGAAAAAAGAATTACAGATGAATTTCAGGAAAACAGCGGATATTCAGCATATCTGGTCATAAAAAAAGCGAAAGAAATGACATCAGACGGCTACATATCCATTAAGGCGTAATATTTTTTGAAAAACTATTGACAAACCGGTGCGGTTAGTTATATTATTAGAAACAAGAAAACTAGATGCAAGCGTTGAAGAAGAAGAGTACCTTACTTCATTCACTGAAGAGAGCCGGTGGCTGGTGCAAACCGGTGTGAATGGTTAAGCGAATGGGCTTCTGAGCTCCAAACTGAAACCGGCAGCGGTAGTAGGCTTTGGCGGACCGTCTCATCGTTACCCGAGACAGGCATTTAATTATGATGCTGTAAAGTGAGCTTTTTTAGCTAATTAAAGGTGGTACCACGGGTTCCTCGTCCTTTTGGATGAGGGCCCTTTTTGCGTTTTTTTAAAACAGGTTTTTTGAAGCTCATTGTTGATGTTCGACCTGGATATGACCGAAGCGGCTTGCATTTTGCGGCAAAAGGGCATGGGGGATACACGGCAGCCGCAATCAAAGAACATAAGAAAGAAATCAGCAAAATTAACGCACCTGAAATATGTATAATAGATAAATCGCTGAATAAGAGGAGTAATTCTGTCAGATGCACAACAGAGAGCCGGTTATGGTGAGACCCGGTGTGATATGGCAAAATGAATGGGCTTATGAGAGGTTCCTTGAAAATGAAAGTAGAGGAACCCGGTTTCCGCCGTTAAAAGGATAGGGTATCGGAATTTTTCCTGTACCTGAAAAGAGGGAAGGCTTTATAGCTTTCCAAACTGAGGTGGCACCGCGGTAATTAATCGTCCTCTGCAAACACTATTTTGTGTTTGCAGAGGACTTTTTTTGTTTCATTTTAGATTAGCATTTCCAATTACTAAGATTATTTGAAAGTAGAAAAGGCGGGAGAAAATGAAAACTAATTATTCCACAAAAAAAAATCCTTTTAAGATAGAAACAGTTGACGGAGATATCCATACACCTGTCTCGATTTTTCAAAAACTGGAAGGGGATAATAAATTTCTGCTGGAAAGTTCGCAGGCGCATCATGACCATGGCAGGTATTCTTATATCGGCTGCAATCCATATTGCGAGGCAGCATCGTTTGGAGAGGAACTACGAATTTCTGATCAAAGAAAACAGCATCAGGATTTGAGAAGAGAAACCATGATTGACTTTCTGGAAAAACATATGGCGGAAGAAATGGAATCGAAAGCTGTTCCGGAGCTCCCCTTTACGGGAGGGGCCGTTGGATATTTAGGATATGACGCAATTCGCCAATATGAAGATATTGGAGCTCAGCCTTTGGATGACCTTAAAATGCCAGATGCCCATTTTCTTATATACGATGAAATGTATATATTTGATCACATCCTTCAAGTCATCCATTTAGTAACACGGGATGAAGATAGCATGGGCAGGTTCAGGGAGATGAAAGAAGTGCTTAATAGGCCTCTACCAAAAATGGATGATGAACCCTTGAAAGATCTGAACTTTGAATCTAACTATTCAAAAGAACAATTTACAAATATGGTCAATATGGCCAAAGAGGCGATTGTGGCTGGAGAGGTTTTTCAGGTTGTTCTTTCTCAGCGCTTCGAATCAGGGTTTCATGGAAACCCGTTCAGGGCATACCGGCGCTTGAGGCTTTCTAATCCATCTCCATATATGTTTTATATCGAGTTCAGAGATTACACATTATTGGGATCTTCTCCTGAAAGCCTGATCAGCGTGAGAGGAAATGAATTGACTGCCAATCCCATAGCCGGAACAAGGCCAAGAGGGAAAACAGAGAAAGAGGATCTGGAGCTTGAAATTGAGCTGCTGAATGACGAAAAAGAACTCGCGGAGCACAGGATGCTGGTTGATCTTGCCAGAAATGATGTGGGAAAGGTCAGCAAGATAGGTTCTGTGTCACTTGCTTCTGAGATGACCATTGAAAGATTTCAGCATGTGATGCATATTGCTTCAAAGGTTAAGGGGCAATTAAAGGAAGGCACAAGCAGCCTTAAGGCATTGATAGCCTGTCTGCCGGCTGGAACGGTATCCGGAGCGCCGAAGATTAGGGCCATGCAGCTTATCAATACTTTTGAAAACCGTAAAAGAGGGGTATACGCGGGTTCAATCGGCTATATCGGATTCGGCGGAAATTTGGATATGGCCCTTGCCATCAGGACGATGGTAGTGAAGGATAACCGGGCATTTATACAGGCGGGTGCAGGTATTGTATATGATTCAGACCCGGAAAAGGAATATGAGGAAACGAAAAATAAAGCAAAAGCTTTAATGGAGGTGTACAGTTCATGATTTTATTGATTGATAATTATGACTCTTTTACTTTTAATCTATTTCAATATTTAGGTGAATTCGAGCCTGATATTCTTGTGAGAAGAAATGATTGCATAACACTGAATGAAATTGAAGCGCTAAAACCGCAGGCCATCGTGATTTCTCCAGGGCCCGGCCGGCCGGAAAATGCGGGTATCTGCATTGAGTTAATACAGCACTTTCATAAAAAAATACCGATTTTAGGAATTTGCCTAGGCCATCAGGCGATTGGTGCGGCATTTGGTGCTAGGATTGTAGAAGCAAAAAGAATCGTTCATGGAAAAGCATCCTTCATTAAACATGACGGCACTGACTTGTTTGAACAGCAGGATACGAATGTTTCAGTCATGAGATATCACTCTTTGGTGATTGATGAAAAATGTATGCCTGCAGAATTAACTGTGACAGCCAATGCTGCTGATGATGGTGAAATCATGGCGATCAGACATGTGGATTTTCCGGTATTCGGGCTCCAGTTCCACCCTGAATCTATAGGCACAAAAACGGGTAAAAGCATGCTCCATAAATTCATCATGCAAGCAAGGGAGGAGAATCACTTTGAAACAGTATCTTGAAAAGCTATCAAGCCAACATCCGCTGAATGAGGAAGAAATGATGCTGGCTGCCCAATCGCTTTTTTCGGATGAAATCAGCGAAAGCGAAATTGCTGCTTTTTTAATCGCATTGAAATCGAAGGGTGAAACTGCCGGGGAAATTGCAAGCCTTGTGAAGGTTCTCAGGCAGCATGCAGTCACAATTAAAACCTCTCAAGAAAATATTATGGATAATTGCGGTACAGGAGGGGACGGGTCACAAAGCTTCAATATCAGCACTGCATCTGCTTTTGTACTCGCTGGTGCCGGAATTAAGATTGCCAAACACGGAAACCGCAGTGTTTCAAGCAAAACGGGAAGTGCAGATGTACTGGAAGAGCTCGGAGTAAACCTGGAACTGGGAATTTGCCAAATAGAGGAGCTATTGGAGGAAGCGGGCATTACCTTTTTGTTTGCTCCCTCTATACAGCCAAAAACAAGGAGGATAATGAAAATAAGAAGAGAGCTTAAGGTTTCCACGGTCTTTAATATCATTGGCCCGCTAACCAATCCAGTCAATCTCGATTCACAGCTTCTGGGTGTTTACCGAAAGGATCTGCTTGGACTTATGGCATCTGTTCTGAATAAACTGGGAAGAAAAAGAGCGGTGGTGCTTACAGGAGCAGGAAATATGGATGAAGCCAGCCTCCAAGGAGAGAACAGCCTGGTTTTACTTGAAAATGGAAGAATGACATCCTTTACCGTTCATCCTGAAGAGGTCGGCCTGCCGGTATATTCCAATGAAGCTATCCGGGGCGGCGGCTCAAAGGAGAATAGCGAAATCCTGCTGAGCGTTCTGCGCGGTGTAAAGGGGCCATGTCTCGATACAGTCTTGCTGAACGCAGGGATAGGCATATATGCAAATGGGAGAGCAAATTCAATTGCCGGGGGAATTCAGATGGCAAGAGAAAGCATACGAAGCGGCGCGGCGCTTGAGAAGCTGCAAATGCTTATTTCCTACAGTCAGAAAAATAAGGCGGTCATATAAATGGAAAATATTTTATTGAAAATCATCGAGCAAAAAAAGATTGAAGTTGCATTATTAAAGCAATCCGGCATCATTTATCAGATAGATGAAAAGCCAGAAAACAAGTCTTTAATTAAAAGGCTGCAATCCTCTAAAACAGTCTCAATAATCGCAGAAATTAAAAGGGCATCTCCATCAAAGGGGGATATTAAGAGTGATGCAAATCCGGCAGAACAGGCAAAAAAATATGAAAAATACGGGGCTTCTGCAATTTCAGTGCTAACAGATACAACCTTTTTTAAAGGGTCGATTGAAGACCTGAAAAATGTTAGAGCGGCTGTTCAAGTGCCTGTACTATGCAAGGATTTCATTATTGATGAAATTCAGATTGACAGGGCAAAGGCTGCGGGAGCCAATCTAATCCTTCTGATTGCCGCCGCCCTTCCAATTGATAGATTAAGGGAATTATATCTATATGCAAAATCTAAAAATCTGGAAGTGCTGACAGAAGTTCATGATGAGGAAGAACTGGAAAGAGCCATGCTCATTGATCCTGAGTTAATCGGAATCAACAATCGGAATCTAAAAACCTTTCAAGTGGATTTGGGGATAACAGAAAAACTCGCGAAGGAGCTAAGTTCTTCGGGCAAATTCATCATCTCCGAAAGCGGGATAAGGTCAGAAGATGATGTGAAAAGAGTCAAGGAAGCAGGAGCAAGAGGAATACTTGTAGGAGAAACGCTGATGAAATCGGGCGATTTAAAAAATATACTGAGCAGCTTCCAAGTCAATTTCTGAAGGAGTGATAGTGATGAAAGTCAAGATTTGCGGAATTAGAACATTGGAAGCTGCCGAGGCTGCAGTGTCGGCAGGCGCAGATTATCTTGGTTTCATTTTTGCAGAAGGGAAGCGCCATATTTCCCCGCTGGATGCAGGAAGGATTATTTCGAAAATTGATGGCAGAGTTAAAAAAGTCGGGGTTTTCATGAATCAGCCTTACGAAGAAATAGTAGAGACATACTATTTAGCTGGACTTGATTATGTTCAGCTCCACGGAGACGAAACCGCAGAGTTTGCAGGTTCTCTTCCTCTTCCGGTAATAAAGGCAATACCACTGAACTCTAATTATCATTTCAGCGGAATCAGCGGTTACCCTGCGAATCGCTTTTTGCTGGACCGCCCCAAATCAGCAGCTAAGGGAACTCTGGACTGGAAGAGATTAACCGGAAGTGATTTTCCTTTAAGTGAACTCTTCCTGGCAGGGGGGCTGACACCGGAGAATGTTGAAGAAGCCATAAAGACAGTACGGCCTTATGCTGTGGATGTATCTAGCGGTGTCGAAACAGACGGAGTTAAGGATATCGGGAAAATCAAGACATTTATTAGAAACGCAAAAAAGGCTAGCGGAGAGGGGATTTTTAAATGAAAACATATATACAGCCTGACAACAATGGACATTATGGAGCATTCGGCGGTCGTTTTGTGCCTGAGACATTAATGGCAGCAGTAAAGGAACTGGAAGAGGTTTATGAAGAAGCAAAAAGGGACGCGGAATTTCAAAGAGAATTGAATTATTATCTTAAGCAATACATCGGCAGGGAAAATCCGCTTTATTTTGCAAAAAACCTGACTGAACTGGCAGGGGGCGCAAAAATATATCTGAAGCGTGAAGATTTAAATCATACAGGTGCACACAAAATTAATAATACAATCGGACAGGCGCTTCTTGCCCTTAAAATGGGCAAGAAGAAGATGGTTGCCGAGACTGGCGCCGGGCAGCATGGGGTGGCAACAGCGACTGTTTGTGCCTTGCTTGATCTTGAATGCATCATTTTTATGGGGAGAGAAGATGTTAAAAGGCAAAAACTGAATGTATTCCGGATGGAGCTCCTTGGAGCAAAAGTTATTCCTGTTGATGGAGGAAGCGCCACACTGAAAGATGCGGTCAATGAAGCATTAAGATATTGGGTAGCAAATGTTGAAGACACCCATTACATAATGGGTTCTGTGCTTGGTCCTCATCCTTTCCCGGTTATAGTAAGGGATTTTCAAAGTGTAATCGGCAATGAAACTAAGACACAATATCTTAGCCAGGAAGGAAGGCTTCCGGATGCAATTGTCGCCTGCATCGGAGGGGGCAGCAATTCAATGGGGATGTTTTACCCTTTTATAGAGGATGCCGATGTGAAGCTGATAGGAGTTGAAGCTGCCGGGAACGGACTGGATTCTGGCCTTCATGCTGCATCACTTACTAAAGGAACAAAGGGTGTGCTTCATGGTTCATTGATGTATGTTCTGCAAAATGAAGATGGACAAATTCAGGAAGCACACTCCATATCAGCAGGCTTGGATTATCCAGGTGTAGGACCGGAGCATTGTTATTTAAAAGATATAGACAGGGTTTCATATACATCTGTTACAGACGAGGAAGCACTTGAAGCTTTCATGATTCTTTCTAAAAAAGAAGGGATCATTCCAGCCTTGGAAAGTGCCCATGCCATCTCTCATGCCCTTCAGCTTGCGTCCACCATGAAGAAGGATGAAGGTATAGTGGTTTGTTTATCAGGAAGAGGAGACAAAGATGTAGAACAAATCCATGCCGCTTTAGGGGGAAAAGAAAATGAATAATAATCGTGTTGCAAAATCTATGATGGCCGTGCAGCAAAAAGGAGAAAAAGCATTTATCCCTTATATTATGGCAGGGGACGGGGGGTTGGAAAAGCTGAAATCCCATTTGCAGTTTTTTGAAGCAGAAGGTGCTGACGCAGTCGAATTAGGGATACCTTTTTCAGATCCAGTAGCAGATGGGCCAGTTATCCAGCGGGCTGGTATCCGAGCTTTACAGGAGGGGACCACATTAAAAAAAATTCTGGACAAATTGAAAGAAATCCAGGGAGAAATCCGAATACCGGTTATTCTGATGGCTTATATGAATTCCATTCTTGTTTATGGTGCAAAACGTTTTGTAAATGACTGCAAATCAGCTGGAGTGGATGGCTGCATAGTTCCAGATTTGCCGATTGAAGAAGAAGAGATTATATCGGGCCATTTAAAGGAAGCGGGCATAGTGCTGATTAGACTTGTTACGCTTACGAGCACTGAACAGCGAATTAAGAAAATAGCAGAAAGGGCTGAGGGCTTCCTTTATGCGGTTACCGTAAAGGGGACAACAGGAGTGCGCAATGATTTCGGTTTGGAAGCAGGCCCTTATCTCGAAAAAGTGAAAAAAGCAAGCGGGGTGCCTGTTCTGGCGGGATTTGGCATTTCAAGTGCTGAACAAGTAAAGGAGCTGTCAAAATACTGTGATGGTGTAATCGTTGGCAGCAAAATAATTGATTGCCTGGAAAGGGAGGAATATAAAGAAATCAGCACTCTCATTTCTGCAGCGAAAACGACTGGGGTAAGGCAATGAGCAGTTAATCAGGGGGGGCTTTAAGCCGGCCCCTTTTTAGCTGTTTTTATAGTTATTGGGTAATAGTTTATTGTTTAATATAATTTATATAAGGGTATTAAAACTTCAAATGACTCTTGAATACGTTTAATAAATGACTCATCTGAAAGTGAAACGGCCTCTTCTCGTGAAATTTGGATGCCGCACAGGATTTCAGCCTTCTTAACAGTCTGCAGCCTTTGAAACATGGATGTCATATCATCAAGGGAGAGGCTGGAATGAGGGATTACATCCGGCTTTGTGTGATCAATGGACCATACAAAGTGTCCGGGAATGGAATCTTTGATCGTTTCGGCATTATTCTCAAGTGTCAATCCGTATTGTGCCTTATCAGGAGCTTCGTAAATGACGGCAAACCATACAAACATATGTGTTCCCCACAATCCAATCTGAAAGTGAGGCGTCATTTTGTAGCCCCGGCTGTTTCGTGAAATAGCAACCCAGGTGTCGGTTGGGGGGTTAATGGTTCTCCTCATATGCTTCGCAACATGGGGAAACATTTCATCTCCTGTCAGTTCAGTCAGCTCTTTCGAAAAATAGTCGCCCAATTGGCGAAGCTTTGGCTGTATCCGATTCTTTAGTGCTTCCATTCTTGGATCCAGTCCATCTATTTTAAATACATTATAATCAGCTGCAGTAAATCCAGATATATTCATAATGATCCTCCTGCTTATTTCATCTGTTGCATATTGTAGCATAGAGAGGGAGAAAAGAAAAAGTATAGAATCCTTTAAGGGAAAGAATTTCCATGAAGGTAAAGAGCACAATTTTGTTGCGATTCTGCTGAAGAAATCATACTATAAAATAAAAATATATCAGAAAATTTAGTCAATTATTGAAGGGAGTACGACAATCATGAAACAAGTAATGAATCAATCCTTAAAAGCCAAGGAAGTTGAAAAACATAGAACAGCTGTTTTAAGAATGGAAATGGATTATGAATTAGCTACACTGTTTGAAGCGATTGGCGAAGAAAATGAACAAAAGAAAAGCCAGTGCAAACAAAAACTTGAGAGAATCCGTCTTGAACTGTTAAGGCTCAAAGCCCTTTAACCTAAAACCTCAACGCCCGCCAAATGAAGGAGAAAATTATCTTAAGATGAAAAGATGTATTGATGAAAAATTTCATTAGATGGCGGACACTCTGATTATATTCTGGATGTGTCCGTCTTTTATATTCTTAACTAAGGTGTTTTTTCAAGATGCTTGGAAGAAAAACTTGAAGACCAATGGCCTTTCCTATAATCTTTAGGTAGCATTTGATGCAGAGGCGCTCGATTAATCCCAGAAATAACACGGGATAAAAGCGGAATAATTCTAAAAGATAAACGTATATGGCTTGTTAATCAAATCAGGCGGAGGCTTAAATAATGGCAAACTTAAAAGAAATTGATACATATGCAAAAACCTGGATAAAAGAAGCTGGAGAACGCATAAAATCCTCTTTTGAACACAAATTAAATATTTCTACCAAATCGAATCCGAATGACTTAGTGACAAATATGGATAAAGAAACCGAACAATTTTTTCTGGAAAAAATCACAGAAACTTTTCCCGGCCACCAAATACTCGGTGAAGAGGGAATGTGCAGTGATGTAAGCGATCTTACAGGTATTGTCTGGGTAATCGATCCGATTGACGGCACAATGAACTTTGTGCATCAGCAAAGGAATTTTGCCATTTCCATCGGAATCCTTGAAAATGGAAATGGCAAGATAGGGCTTGTATATGATGTTGTCCATGATGAACTTTATCATACTATCAGAGGGGAAGGAGCATTCATGAATGACGTGAAGCTTCCTCCGCTAAAAGCTGTTCCAGTTAATGAAGCCATTTTGTCTTTAAATGCTACCTGGGTGACTGAAAATAAAAAAATTGATCCATCTATTTTGGCACCGCTTGTAAGGGATGTCCGGGGGACCCGTTCTTACGGGTCAGCCGCACTGGAAATGGCATTTGTAGCTGCCGGGAGGCTTGATGCCTATATGTCGATGAGACTTGCACCCTGGGACTTTGCAGGCGGGGCCATCTTAATAGAAGAAGTTGGCGGAGAAGTAACCACAATGACTGGGGAAAAGCTTGATTACTTAAAGGGTAATTCGCTTTTTGTTTCGAAACCCGGCCTGCATCAGCTGATATCTGAGAAATATCTTTCAAACCTGTAATTCAGAGGACCGATAATAAAACACCAAAGGCTGCCGTTTATAACGGCAGCCTTTGGCAATGAGGAAGTTAGAACTATATACTCTGGGAACGCAAAGCGCTTACATGTTTTTTTTAGAAAAACGGTTAAATTAATATAGATCGACTGCAGCTCTTTATAATTTTCCTTTTTGCCGCATTTTCCTTTTTAATGAAAATCCATAGCCCATTATAATAAACAGGGCCAAAATACTGATGATTACCCCTGCAATGCTTTGTTCTGCAATAGAAATGCCTATCCAGCTGATGCTTGCGACAGCCAGAAGAGCTAACAGAAGGAAATTCCATTTTATATTCATTTTCTCACCTCATTAGTGTAGTAAATCTGATATTAATTACATTGTACAAAATTTCGTGCTTGGTTTCTACTATGTTTGTGATATAATATGTAAGTTAATGGTACGATAATAACATTTAAACTAACCACTATTAGGAGTGAATTTTTTGAAATCTCGTAATGATATTCGAAATATAGCAATTATTGCCCACGTTGACCATGGTAAAACAACTTTGGTTGACGAACTTTTGAAGCAATCAGGTACTTTTCGTGCGAATGAACATGTAGAAGAACGCGCTATGGATTCCAACGATCTTGAAAGAGAACGGGGAATCACCATTCTTGCGAAAAATACAGCTGTTCAATATAAAGATACAAGAATCAATATCCTGGATACTCCAGGACATGCTGACTTTGGCGGAGAAGTGGAACGTATCATGAAAATGGTAGACGGCGTTCTTTTAGTTGTCGATGCCTATGAAGGCTGCATGCCCCAGACTCGTTTTGTTCTTAAGAAAGCTCTTGAACAAAAGCTTACTCCAATTGTTGTAGTAAATAAAATTGATAAAGACTCTGCACGTCCTGAAGAAGTAATTGATGAGGTATTAGATCTTTTCATTGAATTAGGTGCAGAAGAAGAACAGCTTGAATTCCCGGTTATCTATGCTTCAGCCATCCAAGGTACTGCAAGCCCGGATCCTGATCCATCAAAACAGGAAGAGGATATGTCTTCACTATTTAAAGCAATTATCGCAAATATTCCTGCTCCAGTGGATAACAGCGATGAGCCGCTTCAATTCCAGGTTGCGCTTCTTGATTACAATGACTATGTTGGCCGTATCGGTGTTGGCCGTGTTTTCCGCGGAAAAATGCATGTAGGACAGCAGGTTGCTCTTATGAAACTTGATGGCAGCGTGAAACAATTCCGTGTTACCAAAATTTTCGGTTTCAGCGGTTTGAAAAAGGTTGAGATTGAAGAAGCATTTGCAGGCGACTTGATTGCAGTTTCAGGAATGGAAGACATTAATGTCGGTGAAACTGTCACTCCTGTTGAACATCAGGAAGCACTGCCTGTTCTTCGTATCGATGAACCAACCCTTCAAATGACTTTCCTTGTTAACAATAGCCCATTTGCAGGACGGGAAGGTAAATTTGTAACGGCCCGCAAAATCGAGGAAAGATTAAAGGTTCAATTGCAGACGGATGTAAGCTTGCGTGTTGAAAACACAGATTCACCTGATGTATGGATTGTTTCTGGACGCGGAGAGCTTCACCTTTCCATCCTTATTGAAAACATGAGACGTGAAGGCTACGAGCTTCAAGTATCTAAACCTGAAGTAATTGTCCGTGTTATTGACGGTGTACGCTGTGAACCGGTTGAACGTGTTCAAATTGACGTTCCTGAAGAGCATACTGGATCCATCATGGAGTCTATCGGCGCCCGTAAAGGTGAATTGCTTGATATGATCAATAATGGCAGCGGCCAGGTCCGCCTTATCTTTAACGTACCTGCTCGCGGACTAATCGGTTACTCAACAGAGTTCCTTACAATCACAAGAGGCTACGGAATCATGAACCATACATTTGATAGCTACCAGCCTATGCAAGCTGGTCAGGTTGGCGGAAGAAGGCAGGGTGTTCTTGTTTCTATGGAAACAGGGAAAACAACTCAATATGGAACCATGCAGGTTGAGGACCGCGGCGTAATCTTTATTGAGCCAGGCACAGACATTTATGAAGGAATGATTGTCGGCGAACATAACCGTGAGAGTGACTTGACTGTTAATATCGTAAAGGCAAAACAAATGACTAATATGCGTTCTGCCAATAAAGATCAGACAACTTCTATGAAAAAACCTAGAATCATGTCACTGGAAGAATCACTTGAATATCTGAATGACGATGAATATTGCGAAGTAACTCCAGAATCAATCCGCCTTCGCAAAAAAATCCTGGATAAGAACGAACGCGAAAAGTTTGCCAAAAAGAAAAAAATGGCTGAAGCCAACTAATACGTACGTTTAGGGAGGAAGAAGCATGGGTGTCCATGAGCATTTATCGTTTTTTGCTGCATTGTACAGAGTTGACGAATTTCCTGAAACAGGAATGTGGTTTTTGTATCTGACGATTTTAGCCCTTTGTATAATCGTATATCAGCTGGGTTTTGCAAAAAAGCTGCCGCTGTTAAAAAATGTTGTCATTTATGCGGTAATGGCTCTTGGATGTACACTTCTCTCCTTCTTGGGCGTTTTTCTGCCAATGGGTGAGGGCCTTGTAATAGCGGCCCTTGTTCTAGGCATATACAGGTTCCGGCTTCGTAATCATAATAAGCGAGAGCAGGCTTAATCATGCAGTCCCTGCAGGATGCTCTTTATAATTGGCTGACCATCAAAGTGGTTTGCGACGCAAGACCAGATGACATGGCTGCTCAAGAAACAAAGGTATTTTTTGAAGCCAGGCTGAAGGAAGATTGCGATGCATCAGTCAGTAATCTGGAGAAAAACGGACCGTTTTATTTTGTCGATGTGTTAGCAGGCGGTGAAAAAAAACGGCACCGGTTTCCAGTTGAATTAATTGATTCATTGCTTGAACAAATTGAGGCAGAGCCTGATAAATACAAAAATTATAATGATGAATAACTAAAAACCCGTACAGGCCTCTTCTGTATGGGTTTTTAGTTATTCTGTTTAAAAGATGCCAGCATAGGCAATAAGCATGCATATAAAAGGTGGGAGATTGCCCATAAACCGAATGCTGTCAAATTATTAGTCTGAGGTTTGGGAAGGGAAGAAAGCGATGATATAGGGAAATATGCAAAAATTAAAGGAATGATTATAAGAAGAGAAATTACACACTTTCCTTGTAATGAGCAGATTTTCCATTGGTTTAAAATAAAAAAATAAAGCATGCCAAGTACGGCAGACAGAAGGAGATGGAATAGGAATTGGGTCATTTCGCTCCACTGGATTTTTCCGATTACAGGAATGAACTTCGTATCGAGAAGAAGCCGATATATATTTTCATTGGTGGCATTTTCGATTGCTTTCATTAAAAATCCAAGAAAAAAGCCGGAAACAAGGCCGGCCATAATGCCATACTTCACGACTTTACCATTCATCTTCGGGAGTAACAGAGCGGTACAGCCGGAAGTTCCCTGTCTCAATGCGCTTCTGTGTTCTTTCTTCTATTCGTGAATGGCATTCTTCACACATATAAGTATGTATAGGGCGGTTCCGTAATTTCTTTGCTTCTGGGGAGTAATCAGGTATTGATTCAATTTTGTCGCAGATTACACATTGTACTTTCATATATTATTCCTCTTTCCCTGGCAGTAATAACGCTGATTTGCTAGGCTGTTTTTAATTAAAAATAAGTGATGAATATTTATGGACATCCACCTTAAGTATAACATGTTTATCAGCAGATGAATATTTGGATATCCCAATATTCATCTGCCCGGAAGGCCCGGCTGAAGTTAGTTGATGCCCGCTTTCTGCTGCTTTTCATGCAGTCCTGCACCTTTTGCTGCAGCCATCATTTTGAATGGAGACTCGGCAAAAAGAGTCCTGTTTCCGTATACCCTGCAATTCTTCTTCTATCTTGCCCGGAACCGACATATATTTTATCAATAGTCTCGTCCTTTGCATACACCTGTGAACAGGATGAAAATTGAGACATCTGAAATTGATTAGGCGGGAGGCTTCATTATTGGACAAAATATATGTTTTAGATACCAATGTCTTGCTGCAGGATCCCTATTCCATTTTTTTATTTGAAGATAACGAGGTAGTCATCCCGGCAGTTGTTCTTGAAGAACTGGATTCGAAAAAAAGATATATGGATGAAATAGGAAGAAATGCGCGGCAGGTATCAAAATTAATTGATGGCTTCCGCGAAAAAGGAAAACTTCATAAAAGTGTGCCTCTGCACAATGGGGGTACTATTAGAATTGAATTAAACCACCGTTCTTTTCATGAACTTCAGGAAATTTTCATAGAAAAAACAAATGATAACAGGATTCTGGCAGTTGCCAAAAATTTATCGCTTGAAGAGGAAAGCAAGGAAAACGGAAAAACTGTCATATTAGTCAGCAAAGATACACTGGTCCGGGTAAAAGCAGATGCAATTGGGCTGCATGCCCAAGATTTTTTAAACGACCGTGTTGTGGAGATGGATCATATTTACAGCGGATTTCAGGAGTTATTTCTTTCACTTGAAGCATTGAATGCATTCTATGTCCAAGGTAACCTGGAAATCGCCAAATACTCAAATCAAACCTTCTATCCAAACCAATTCATATTGCTGAAGGATGAACTCGGAGGATCATCTTCCGCAGTTGGCATTATGGACTGGACGGCAAAAAAAGTGAAAAAGCTGATCTTTGACAGCGAGCATGTGTGGGGAATAAAACCAAGGAATGTACAGCAAATAATGGCTATGGAGGTCTTGCTGCGGTCTGACTTGCCTTTGGTGACGCTGATTGGAAAAGCAGGAACTGGAAAGACACTCATGGCACTTGCAGCCGGGCTTATGCAAACGGAAGACCTGGGGCACTATAAAAAGCTGCTTGTTGCCCGTCCGATAGTGCCTGTAGGAAAGGATATCGGTTACCTGCCGGGTGAAAAAGAAGAAAAGCTGAGACCCTGGATGCAGCCGATTTTTGATAATCTGGAGTATTTGTTCAACACTAAAAAGCCTGGGGAACTGGACGCAATCCTTGCGGGGATGAGTTCAATAGAGGTAGAGGCGCTGACATATATCAGGGGGCGAAGCATTCCGGACCAATTCATTATTATTGATGAAGCCCAGAATTTAACCAAGCATGAAGTGAAAACAATCCTTACCAGGGTAGGGGACCGCAGTAAAATTGTACTGATGGGAGACCCCGAGCAGATTGACCATCCATATCTGGATGAATATAATAATGGGCTTGCATATGTGGTTGAGAAATTTAAAGATCAAAAAATATCGGGGCATGTGAAATTGATCAAAGGAGAGAGGTCAGGACTTGCCCAATTGGCTGCGACACTGCTTTAGCTGTATATTATTAAAATATTTAATGCAAGCGGCAAAGAAAGGTTTCTTTGCCGCCGTTTGCCTAAAAGTTATATCCTGCATTGATTGCAGTGATAGAACTGTTAAGAGTGTAAAAAAATTAAATTTATTTCACAGTAAATGAGACAACATCTTTTATTGGCTGGTCCCGGTTGGTGCCATCGCCGAAGTAAATATATAATGGCCCGCCATCTTTGATGGGTTTGCCGTCCACGGAGAAACCAAGCAGGAAATTACTGGCTTCTTGCATGGTGAAATGATGTTCTTTGCCGCCTGCTGTTACAGTAACTCCGGAAGCGTTTTCATCAGGTTCAGCATTTTTTAGGAATGGCTGAAAGGGAATTATAAATGTGCCTGATAAAAGTCTTTGTTTCTCAAATTTTCTTTCTGTTTTTAAAGTTGGGGGGAGAGTGGCCCCTTCCTGTATTTCCTTTTGCCAATGCCTTGCAGCAGATGCCGTATATTCTTCATCGCTGCTGCGCTCTGTTTTTTCCTCTGAAAAATATGTATCTATCTCAATCTTTCGGTCATCAAAGATCCAGACGCCGGGATCAAGGGTAATCTGATATTTTACTTTCCCGTTAATAAAAACGATGGATTCCATTTCAATCAATTCCTTTCTTGGCTGTTTCAAGTATAAGTATAAGCAAAAATCATGAAATTGTCACAATTGAATAAATGAAACGTGCACCAGTTTGAAGTTGAAAATCCCTGCAGTGCCCTTTTGATATGACGCTGAGTTACTTTCAGGCAAATAAGAGGCAGGAATCATGAGTGACTCCTCCAGTAAACGGAGCCCTTGTAAACTTATAAGTTCCTTGCTTTTTCCTGAAAGTAAGGGTAAAATTTATAGATAAGATTTAATCGCTTTTTGAGCGGGGGGATTTATTATGGCATCTGAAATGCTTGTTAATCATCAAGAAAAAGCCTATGCTTTGTTAAAAGCAGATGCTGACAAGATTCTGAAGCTAATTAAAGTACAAATGGACAATCTTACTATGCCTCAATGCCCTCTTTATGAAGAGGTTCTCGATACTCAAATGTTCGGCTTGTCCCGTGAAATAGATTTTGCTGTCCGTCTGGGACTTGTGGATGGTTCAGAGGGAAAAGCTTTATTAGAAGAACTCGAAAGAGAATTATCAGCTTTACATGAGGCTTCCTTGCGAAAATAAATCTGCAGGATAATAAACTCAAAGTAATCGAACAGATTCTTTGAGTTTTTTTATTACCCGTTTTATGCTGTAAACAAATATTTTTATTTCAGTAAATGGTTTTTTTATATATAATGATAAAAAAGTTGCTGTAAATGATTTTTTTATTGTATTCAGAATATTTTCGTATTATTGTTTAAGTATTATTTTTAAAGGATACATAACCATATTC
>NZ_MLYQ01000087.1:0-1475 GCF_001866725.1 Bacillus sp. MUM 13 | reverse complement strand
TGTAGTGACCCCTAAAAGTTAGAGTTTTATATTAAGCAGCTAATTGGCTGGTGTGGATCCGATATTGAACCGGACTCATACCCGCCAATTTTTGTTTTATTCGCTTGTTATTGTAATAATGAATATAATCTTTTATTCTATTTTTTAACTCCTCATATGAGCACAAGGTTTCTCCGTAATACATCTCTTGTTTCATTAAACCAAAAAAATTTTCCATAGGTGAGTTGTCTAAACAGTTTCCTTTTCGTGACATACTCTGAAATACCTTTTGATCTTTGAGTGTTTTTACCCATTTGTTATGTTGATAATGCCATCCTTGATCAGAATGTATAGTGGTTCTGTATGTTGAGTCTTTTACGATTTTAAGGGTTTCCTCAAGAGGGGCGAGCACTAACTTAAGGGTTGGACGCATACTTACTTCATAGGAAAGAATTTCACCATTGAACATATCCATAATGGGACTCAGATACAGTTTCACACCGTCTGAGCACTTAAATTCTGTGATATCCGTTGTTAATTTTTGATGACATACATTGGTGTGAAAACGACGATTTATACGGTTCTTGGCTACAGTTCCTGTCGTTCCTTTGTAAGAACTGTATGTGCGTGATTTTCTTTGGAATTTTTCTCCTTTGATTTGGAGTTTTTTCATAATGCGCTGTACCTTCTTATGATTCACCTTATAACCACGGCTTTTCAATTCCGAATGGACACGACGATACCCATAGTTACCGTCATTTTCATCAAAAATAGACTGTATGCATTCTTCAAGCTCTTGATCAGGATTTTCTTTTTTCAGGCCATTTATATGGTAATGATAGGAGGACTCTGGAATACCCACCCTAAGTAAAACATCTTTTAACTTGAAGGTTTCTTTGAGTTCGAATGATAGCGCTGCTTGTGCTTTTCGAGATAGCCGACCGGATCCATCTGAAAAGCTCTCAACTTTTTTAAGTATTCTACCTCTAAACGAAGAAGTTCGTTTTCCCGTTCCAATTTTTGTTCATATGTCATTTCACGTTCTTCTACAGGTTTGTTTTTTTGGTTCTTGGACTTTTCAGACATGGGAGGCCTTCCTTTCGGTTTATCCAGGGCCTCAGCACCACCTTCCAGATACGTTTTCTTCCATGAAGCTATCATAGGAGGGTTTGTTAGCCCAAATTGAAGGGCTGTTTCCATTTCTGAAGAACCTGTTCTCTCCATGTATCTTAATACATCCAGTTTAAAATGAGTAGAATAAGTTTTATTATGTTTCTTCCTCATTAAGCCTTCAGCTCCAAATTTCCCGTATACTTTCACCCACCTCTCAATGGGTGAACTACTAGGCATGCCATGCTTACTAGCCAGCAAGGCATATCCAAAATGACCTTCTAAATATTCCCTTACCACCATCAACTTAAATTGTTCACTATATTTAGCCATAAATAAACACCCCAAAAGTTAGATTTAAGCTCTAACTTTTGGGGTGCACTACA
>NZ_MLYQ01000086.1:0-45951 GCF_001866725.1 Bacillus sp. MUM 13 | reverse complement strand
TTGCCGCAGGACGCGGCGTTATTAGTCTTTGCTCCTCTGAACAGGCGCTTCCGCTTTATTTATACATATCCATTATCCCATCTTATTAATCCTATCCACAAGTGTAATGGATAGAAAGGCTTATTTTTTAATTTTTTTGAGGAAGAACTGGATAAAGGAGGGTTTTTTGTTTCAGGGAGCGGGGTGAATAGTGTGTTTGGCGGTTTTTTTTACTGAAACGATTATCCTATGCGGCGGTTCCTTATATCCTCATATATATGGTATACTACTATATCTAAACAACTTGAATGTGGAGGATTTCATGAGCAAAGACTCTAAACTTAGCAAAACTGCTAAAATATTTTCCTTTCATCCGACTGGGGAATATTATTTTACAAAGGGATTAAAAGCCTATCACAGACGTGATTTATATAATGCGAAAAAATACCTGGAACGGGCAATGGAGCTGGAGCCATCAGAACCGATGATTGCCTGCCAGCTCGCCATAACGTGTACGGAAATTGGCGAATATGCCTATTCCAATAATCTGCTGGAAAATATACTGGATGTTCTGGATCCTTTCATGACAGAATGCCACTATTTTCTGGCAAATAACTATGCACATCTTGGCATGTTCAAGGAAGCATACCGGCATGCCAGCTCATATCTTAATAAAGAGGAAGACGGAGAGTTCAGCGAAGATGCCGAGGATCTTCTTGATTTGATTACTTTTGAATCAGATGAAACCGAAGAAAGCCTGAACCTGCAGGACGGCCTGATTTTTAAGCAGGAGCAGGCTAAGGAATATCTTGAGGCAGGCAATTTCCCGAAAGCCATTGATGTGCTTAAGGAAACGATCGAGGAGTATGAGGATTATTGGTCTGCGTATAACAACCTGGCACTTGCTTATTTTTATCTGGGCAAAATCGATGAAGCATTCGTAACACTTGAAGATGTGCTCGAAAAAAGTCCGGGGAACCTGCATGCATTATGCAACTTGGTTGTTTTCAATCATTATCAGCATAATGAGGAAAAGGTCGAGGAATTGGTTGAGGCACTGGACAAAATCAGGCCTATGCTTCTCGAGCAGCGATTTAAGCTCGGTACTACCTTCGCTTTAATCGGGAAGTACTCGCTGGCATTTAAGTGGCTAAGACAGCTGCAAAAGCAGGGGTTTGAAGGAGACGGCACTTTTTATTATTGGCTCGCGGCCTCTGCCTTTCATTTAGGACATGAAAACACGGCTCACCAGGCCTGGAAGCGCGTGGTTGAAATCAATCCTGAAAAAGAAGGACTTGAACCATGGGGCGACATGAATGCAAGCGTAAATGGCTTTGAGCACCATCTGCCATCCATCATAAAGCGTCTGGAAAGCGATTTTACAGAAGAAAGGCTGTTTGCCATTTTTCTTGCTAAACATTCTTCCCAAAAAAACATCATAATGAAGCATCCTGCATTTGTGAAAAACACAATGCTTACAGAGACTGAAAAAGAGTACAGGGATTACATTAAAGGGCCGGCTGCGGGCCGGCCGCTTACCGTTGACTTTGCAGACAGGACAGCAGAGCTTTTGTATCAGCATTTCCAGCCGATCCAGCTTGCAGAGGCAGGGTTATATTTAATGTGGTTTTCCGTATTTCTTGAAGCAGTCGATACAGGACAGAAGCTGACGAATCCGGCAGGCTGGGCTGCAGCGGTTGAATATGCATGGAACAAGCTTAGAGGTGAAAAGAAAAGCCGGCAGGAAATAGCGGATAAACACTTCATTTCTTCAGCTACTCTTTCCAAGTATGTAAAATTGGTGAATGATCTTTTGCAATGAGCAAAAACTTGGACGTAAATTTATTTGTTATATAGGATAATAGATAGGAAATACTAAAGGCAATACAAAAGCGCAAGCAACTTTTTATACAGGATTATTGCTTGGTGCCAGGTTCATCGGGGTGAGTTTTACCGGTGAACAAAATGCCAGGAATTCTGAAGGAGTGAAATAAAGTGTCTGAGGAAACCATTTATGACGTAATCATCATCGGTGCCGGCCCAGCCGGAATGACCGCTGCCGTATATACATCCCGTGCAAACCTATCAACATTAATGCTGGAGCGCGGTGTGCCAGGCGGGCAAATGGCCAACACGGAAGAAGTGGAAAACTACCCTGGTTTTGAAACAATATTAGGGCCAGAGCTTTCTACGAAGATGTTTGACCATGCGAAAAAATTCGGAGCTGAATATGCTTACGGAGATGTTAAAGAAGTTATCGATGGTGATGAATATAAAACCATCATTGCAGGCTCAAAGGAATATAAAGCCCGTACGATTATTGTAACTGCTGGCGCGGAATACAAAAAAATAGGGGTGCCGGGAGAAAAAGAGCTTGGCGGACGCGGAGTCTCTTACTGTGCCGTTTGTGACGGAGCATTCTTTAAACAGAAAGAGCTATTTGTCATTGGCGGGGGAGATTCAGCTGTGGAAGAAGGCGTCTACCTTACCCGATTCGCTTCTAAGGTGACAATCGTGCATCGCCGCGGTGAACTGCGTGCGCAAAAAATTCTTCAGGATCGCGCTTTTGCCAATGAAAAAGTGAACTTCATCTGGAACCATACATTGAAGTCCATTAATGAAAACAGCGGAAAAGTCGGAAGTGTCACTCTGATTTCAACCGAAAATGGAGAAGAAACTGAGCTTCCTGCAAATGGAGTTTTCATTTATATCGGAATGCTTCCGTTGTCTAAGCCTTTCGAAAGCCTTGGCATTACTAATGCGACAGGTTATATCGAAACAAATGAACGCATGGAAACCCGTGTGCCGGGAATTTATGCTGCAGGCGATATCCGCGAAAAAACGCTTCGCCAAATCGTCACTGCTACCGGTGATGGAAGCATAGCTGCCCAAGCGGCCCAGCACTACATTGAAGAGCTGAAGGATAAGCTTAAACTTAAGGCTTAAGCTTATACAGATTCAAAAAACGTCATCGTGTTTTAACTGCACTGTAACATAGATGAAACATTCCGAGGGTATAGTTAGAGTAGAAATTGACCCCCTTTAATAACTATAAATCCTGGATGGCACAGATATAATCTGTGCCTATTTTTTTGCATTGTCACTGATTTTCTCCTTTTCCAGAAATCGGCCTGGGTTTTCTCTATACATTAATTTCCATTTCCTCTAGCAATGGTTGTTCGTTGTGGGAGCATTTTAAAAATAGTATAATAAAAGGAATTCAATTTACTCCATCGTTATGAAACAAAGTGATTTAATATATACATCTTAGGAAAGCGGAACCTGGAAGAGACATGGTCAGGCATTTGAGGTGAAAAACATGCAGCGTGTTACAAATTGTGTGCTGGTAAAAGATGATAAAATCCTTCTTTTGAAAAAACCGAGGCGCGGCTGGTGGGTAGCCCCAGGCGGAAAGATGGAACCTGGTGAATCAGTCAGGGATGCCTGTATCCGTGAATATCGGGAAGAAACAGCTGTATATCTAAAAAATCCTTCTTTAAAAGGCATCTTTACTTTCATTATGACAGAAAACGAAAAGGTTCTTTCAGAATGGATGATGTTTACATTTTTTGCTGAAGATTCGGATGGTGTAAACTTAGATGAATGTGAAGAAGGGGAGCTGTACTGGCATCCTCTGGATGATGTAAAAACATTGCCGATGGCTGAAGGCGACCGCCATATCCTTGAATATATGATTCATGGAAGCGGAATAATTTACGGGACATTTACGTATACGCCTGAATTCAAGCTTCTTTCATACCGGCTTGATCCGGGCTGATTATGCCCGAGATAAGTTGTGAACCGGGGGTTAAATAATGAGTACAGGATCTAATGAAACACAATTAGTCATCATTACAGGCATGTCAGGGGCCGGAAAGACAGTGGCCATTCAGAGCTTTGAAGATCTGGGTTTTTTCTGTGTGGATAATCTGCCGCCGACCCTGCTTCCTAAATTTTTGGAACTGATGAAGGATTCCGGCAATAAAATGAATAAAGTAGCGCTTGTCATGGATCTTAGGGGCCGTGAATTTTTTGACCACCTATTTAAAGCGCTGGACGATCTTGCGGAAGTTTCATGGGTGGTCGCCCAGATCTTATTCCTGGATGCAGATGATCCGGCCCTTGTCCGCAGATATAAAGAGTCAAGACGGACTCACCCTCTGGCTCCATCAGGGCTTCCGCTTGAAGGGATTCAAATGGAAAGAAGCCTTCTCGAGGAGCTGAAAGGGAGAGCTCAGCTTATATATAACACTTCTCAAATCAAGCCAAGGGAACTGAGGGAAAAGATATTAACAGAGTTTTCCACCGATAAGAAGCCCATTTTCACCGTAAATGTCATGTCTTTTGGCTTCAAGCACGGCCTCCCGATTGATGCCGATCTGGTTTTTGATGTGAGGTTTTTGCCTAATCCGCATTATATTGATCATATGCGCCCGAAGACAGGCTTGGATGATGAGGTTTCAAGCTATGTTTTAAAGTGGAATGAAACGCAGAAATTTCTTGAAAAAGTGACAGATTTGCTTGCGTTTATGCTTCCTCAATATAAGAGAGAGGGCAAGTCGCAGCTTGTCATTGCAATAGGATGTACAGGAGGCCAGCACCGGTCAGTAGCGCTGGCGGAGTATATAGCAAATCACTTTGCAGAGGATTATACAACGCAGGTTTCCCATCGCGATATTGAGAAGGGAAAGGGAACAGATCATGCAAACAAGCAAAGTTAAACCAAAGCAGCCTAAGGTTGTCATAATTGGGGGAGGCACAGGTCTCCCTGTACTATTGCGCGGTTTAAAAACCTACCCTGTTGAAATTACATCCATTGTCACGGTTGCTGATGATGGGGGAAGCTCTGGGAGGCTCAGGGATGAAATGGACATACCGGCACCAGGCGACATCAGAAATGTGCTGGCGGCCCTTTCAGACGTTGAGCCCCTGGTCGAGCAAATGTTTCAGCATAGGTTTGCAAGCGCCAATGAATTGGCCGGGCACTCGCTCGGCAATCTGATTCTTGCAGCCATGACCTCCATTACAGGCGACTTTGTCCATGCCATACAGGAAATGTGCAAGGTTCTGAATGTCAGGGGAAAGGTTCTGCCTGCCGCCAATCAGAGTGTGGTCCTGAATGCTGAGATGGAGGATGGAAGCATTGTAACCGGGGAATCTAAAATACCTTTTTCCGGCAAGAAAATCAAAAGGGTATTTTTGACTCCAGTTGATATTCAGCCGCTTAGCGAAACTCTTCAGGAAATTAAACAAGCCGACTTAATTGTAATCGGTCCAGGCAGCCTGTATACCAGCATCCTTCCGAATCTTCTTGTGCCTGAAATCGGCAGGGAGGTAATGAAGTCGCATGCTAAAAAGGTGTATGTCTGCAACTTGATGACACAGGCAGGCGAAACTCTTGATTATACTGCGAGCGACCACATTAAAGCGATATATGATCATATGGAAGGTCCGTTTATCGACCGGATCCTTGTAAATAATGAAGAAATACCAGAGGAAGTGCAGCAGAGGTACCAGGAGGAGTTTGCGAAGCCTGTTGTCTATGATGTGGAAAGCCTAAAAAATCTCGGCCTGGAAATTGTCCAGGACCAGATATTCAGCTATGAAGGAAATGCAATCAGGCATAATACCAAAAAAGTGGCTGAATTATTATATAATATGCTAATAGATGAAACTAAACATGGGATGAAACCGTAGAATAGATGGAAGTCCTGCAGTTTTTCCTTCAGGGGGAAAAGCAGCTGAGGAATTTTAGGAAAGCCGAGATGCAAACTAATCGGATGGCCCGGTGAGATACGGTTGCCCATAGGGTAAGATACTATGAAATTCGGTTGGGGGCGGAAATCCATGTCGTTTGCTTCAGAAACGAAAAAAGAACTGACAACCATTGACAGCAAGGATTGCTGCGGAAAAGCTGAATTATGCTCGCTCATAAGAATGAACGGCTCTCTATCTTTTTCAAACCGCAAGCTTGTTGTCGATATACAGACGGAAAATGCTGCAATAGCCAGAAGGATCTATACCCTTTTGAAAAAGAGCTATGTTGTCCAGGTAGAACTGCTTGTCCGCAAGAAAATGAAGCTGAAAAAGAATAATGTATATATTGTCAGGATGTCTTCGGGCGGCCAGGCCGTTTTGCAGGACCTGAAAATAATGGGTGCGAGCTACGAAATCCAGCATGGTATTTCAAAGGAAGTCGTTGGGAAAAAATGCTGCAAGCGCGCCTATTTAAGAGGGGCATTCCTTGCGGGGGGCTCAGTCAATAATCCTGAAACCTCCTCCTACCACCTGGAGATCTTTTCATTATATAAAGAACATAATGATGCCCTTTGTGAGTTAATGAATGAATTTGGGCTGAAGGCGAAAACACTGGAGCGGAAAAAAGGCTTTATTACTTATTTAAAGGAAGCTGAAAAAATTGCTGAATTTCTGAGTATTGCAGGCGCCCATTCAGCATTGCTGAGATTTGAGGATGTAAGGATTGTCCGGGATATGCGAAATTCTGTAAATCGCCTGGTAAACTGTGAAACAGCAAATTTAAATAAAACAATCGGCGCTTCTTTAAGGCAGGTAGAAAATATCCGGCTTATCGATCAGACAGTAGGCTTAAGTATACTTCCGGATAAATTGCGCGAAATAGCGGAATTAAGAGTGGCCTATCAGGATGTTACATTGAAAGAGCTTGGCGAAATGGTATCAGGCGGCATCATCAGCAAGTCGGGCATCAATCACCGTCTGCGCAAGATCGATGAAATTGCTGATAAGTTAAGAGGGGGAGAAGGTCTTTCTGCCCAAAAGATCTAAGAGAAAAGGGAGAGAACGGAATGATTGAAAGGGAAGTAATGGTCCGCATGAAAACGGGGCTGCAAGCGCGTCCGGCAGCATTATTTGTGCAGGAAGCAACTAGCTTCAGCTCTGATGTTTATTTAGAAAAGGACGGAAAAAAAGTGAACGCCAAAAGCATCATGGGCTTAATGAGTCTTGCTGTAAGCTCAGGTTCTTCCATAAAGCTTATCGTGGACGGCCGCGACGAAGAGGAAGCAGTGGAAGCACTTCAAAAGTTCGTCGAGCAGGAATAATGATCATAAAAAAAGTTTCTCCGGAGTAATCTCCGGAGAAACTTTTTTGCGTTTTACTGGGTAATTCAGTGCAATCTGCTGTTACTTTTCTTCTTTTTTGCTTTCAAGCACATTGCGTGAAATAACCTGGTCGATCAGGCCGTATTCTTTTGCACGGTCAGCTGTCATGAAGTTATCGCGTTCTGTGTCTTTCGCAATTACATCAAGAGGCTGTCCAGAGCGTTCTGAAAGGATTGTATTTAACTTTTCTCTTAGGAAAAGGATGCGGCGGGCAGCGATTTCAATTTCAGTTGCCTGTCCTTGAGCTCCTCCAAGAGGCTGGTGAATCATGACTTCACTGTTTGGAAGGGCATAACGCTTTCCTTTTTCGCCGGCTGCTAGCAGGAATGCTCCCATTGATGCGGCCATGCCGATGCATACAGTAGAAACGTTTGGCTTGATGTATTGCATAGTATCATAAATCGCCATGCCTGCCGTAATGCTGCCGCCTGGGCTGTTGATGTAAAGAGTTATATCCTTTTCCGGATTTTCAGCTTCCAGGAACAGCAGCTGGGCTACAATGGAATTGGAAACATTATCATCAATCGCACTGCCAAGCATGATGATGCGGTCCTTTAATAGACGTGAATAAATATCGTAGGCACGTTCCCCACGGCTTGTTTGTTCAATAACTGTAGGAATTAAGTTCATGCTTTTTTTCCTCCTTGGTCGTATGTGAATGAAATGGGCTCCAACAGGAACCTGGTATGTATGTATGATACACTTTTTGGTCAATAAAGGTCAAACGAAACGGACTCATTAGACAAAAATTTGTTCGACAATTTCCGGATAATGCTCATACCTTGGAACATTAAGCCGAATTGACCCGAAAAGCTGTCTATGCTGTGAGTAAATAAGGAAGTAATTTCCGCATTAACCATGATACCCAACACGGATATATTTAAACATGGAACCATCTCTTGCAATATAGTCAAAAGTAGAATATAATAAAAAACGTCGTAAAATAATAATTTGCCCTCGTGGTGCAACGGATAGCACGTAAGATTCCGGTTCTTGAGATGTGGGTTCGATTCCTGCCGAGGGCGTTGCCAAGTTAATGGGTTCCTATGTTTGTATGAGATTTATACAAGCGTAGGGACTTTTTTTGTTGGGTGCTTTTCAAATTGCGGATACCACGCAATGAATAACACGCAATGGAGGGCATGATATGTCTAGAAGAAAAGAAGTTAATGCGTAAGTACTGCAAAATCTTATTCAAAAACAGGAACAGCCAATAAAAGACTTTAATCAAGCAGCAGAGGAGTTTTTTAAGAATTGCCGAATTAAAGGTCTATCCCCAGATACACCACTCTTAATGTTACATTAATAGAATTATAAAGCAATATTTCAAAAGAAGAAACTATACCTTTATTGTTACAATGTAACAGTGAAATGTGAGGTGAACATATGGAGTTATTAAGTGAAGAAGTTATGTGGGACGCAGTAATAAATTGCAACGAAAGATATGATGGTCTCTTCTATTATGCAGTTAAGTCTACTGGAATTTTTTGCAAACCTTCTTGTAAATCGAAAACTCCCTTGAAGGAAAATGTTATGTTCTATCCTTCTGTCTCTTTAGCCGTTCAGGAGGGATACCGTCCTTGTAAAAGATGTGGTCCACACCTGCTTCGCTCTAATCAAGAAAAAATTGTACTTTCAATCAAACAAGTAATTGAACAGGAATATCAAAATTTTATAACATTGGAGCAACTTGCTTTGCAAGTAGGTGTAAGTAAATACCATCTCCAAAGGGTGTTTAAATTAAAGACAGGGACTTCTCCATTGGAGTACATTACCAAGCTTAGAATGGATGAGGCCATGGTCAGGCTGGGAACCACACAAGAAACTGTCACGGAAATAGCCCATGTTCTTGGTTATAATAGTTCTGCTCATTTTTCGAGTGTATTCCGACATCATATTGGGTGCACTCCTTCGGAATATAGAAATCGGAGGTAAATTATGAAATTGCTGGATACAATTGCTTTTTTCGGACTTGCTGCACTGTGGGGAGCTTCCTTTTTATTTATTCGGATAGCTGCTCCAGTATTCGGACCCCTCCTAACTATTCAGGGGAGAGTCACTATTGCAGCAGCTGCTTTGATAATATTTTTAATTATTACTCGGCGTTCAGCACACATTAAACAGAGATGGAAACAATATTTAATTATTGGGACTTTAAATGCAGCAATTCCTTTTACTCTAATTGCGACAGCTGAACTTACCTTACCTGCTTCTATGTCAGCAATTCTCAATTCCTTAACGCCTTTGTTCACAGCTTTGGTTGTATGGGGATGGATGAGAGAAGAACTCAATATTCGGAAATGGTTTGGTATTGTTGTTGGGGTAATAGGAGTGTGCATCCTAGTAGGGTGGAGTTCCCTCCCTTTTACGTCTAAAACTATCGTCGCTATTGGTCTTTCAGTTCTATCAACTATTTCTTATGGTTTTGCAGGGGTTTATGCAAAGAAAGCTTTTGCAGGAGTTCCACCCCTGGCACTTGCTACGGGACAACAGGCAGGTGCTGCGGTTATTTTATTGCCTTTTACGCTTATGCAATTGCCTAACTCAACGGATCATATATCAACAGTTGCTATTTTATCTGTTGTTGGATTAGCACTATTTTGTACAGCTATTGCATACCTTTTATATTTTTATCTCATTGAAAGCGTCGGACCAACCAAAACATTAAGTGTTACCTTTCTCATTCCTGTATTCGGAATCATTTGGGGCATGATTTTTCTCCACGAGAAACTTACAATCGGAATGCTACTAGGTCTAATTATCATTTTAGGCAGTGTGTTTCTTATTTCAGATGTCCAATTGAGGATGAAGGCATTAGGCAAAGAAGCAGGATCAAAACAATAGTAGCTAAAAAAACGTTGGCTATATATCAACAGTTTTAATCTTTTGGTAATTTTATCCTTTAGTCTTAAGTTAATTAAAGAAAAGTAAAAATATATGAGGTACACCGTAAAACGCAGACATTGTGTAGAATTATACTTAAGCTAACCTTCAATAAGATTTTCCATAATCGGAAGCATTAATGGAAAACGGTAATGCTTTTTTCTTATTCAACGAACGTGGCAGGTTTGTTCATAGTTTTCATGCGACATTCATTGATTTGACTGATGAAGAGATTGAGATGCACGGTATCAGAAATTCTATTCACAGAGATACAGGTAATTTTATTGTACGAGCCGTATATAAGGAGGGTGTAAACGTTGAACGTGCTTCCAAGACATCTGGAGCAGAATCCCATGACTTAGAACAGGAAGGCTGGGAAGGAAGACTTTGGGGTGGTAGAAATGGAACGCACTTCCTAAATGTCTTTCCAGAAATCATATATATACCTGCGGTCAAAGATGCTAACGATGAACTAAAAAATAATTCGGCTCATATGAAAACACTTTTCATCCTATTTGAGAATGTAGTTGCAGGTTTAGCAGAGTATCAAGAAGCATATGAGAAAACTCAATTACTTCAACAAAGAATCAATGAGCATAATGATGAGAAAATAAGATACTTTGAAGGTGAAGTAAAAGCTTTTTTTAATGATGCAACTTTAAACAGATGTAAAGTTTAAAGGAAATGTAAGTCCATTAGCTGATATTGTAAGTACATCCGTTGATACAAATTTTAATTATAATGGTTTAGATACAGAGTTAATCCATCAAGGGAATGGTGTGCAAAGAACATTTATTTTGTCAGTTTTCAAAGGTTTTAGGAAATACAAGAGACGCTTTGAGATAGAAAACGTAGAAAAAAAGACCTTTAATTGTTGCCCTTGAAGAACCCGAACTCTACTTGCATCCCCATTTGGCAAGAGTGTTCAAAGATACTTTGTACAGTTTAGCAGGCGATGGATATTTTCAAGTAATTGCGACATCACATTCGCCTAAACATGATGGTATTTTTTATGCCAAAATGAAAATAAGGCACCCATACCTGAGTGCCTTAAACCTAATTGGAATTTCCTGATTTCATCTATAACCGTTTATATCAGATTGTTTTATTGGCTTAATTTAACAATGCTGATATTAACGTTATTCCCATTGCCGTCGCAAAGGGCGAAAGTTTGATTGCCTACATCCGGGTCGCTTTGAAGGAAAAGTGTAGAATTGGCTGGAATGGTTAAAATGGACTGATTAATTAACACTGTCAGGCAATCGCCGCCCAAGTTATTATTATTATCTGCAAATTGGCTTCTTGTTTGAGCATTAGGAACTAAACTGCCATTTAAGTTGATTCCGGCAACTGCAACCCGGTTTTCTGGAAAGATTGTCACGGAATAAGAAATCAAATAATCCCCGGCTTGAGGAATATTAATGACATTCCCGCTCCTGGAGATTCCTCCTGTTACTGCAGTACTAGAATTGTTTAAAGGCAGAGGATCTCCTGGATTTATTACTACATAACCTGTATGCCAAAAGTTTCCGTAAGATGGTGAAAACATGCATTCTTCTCCAGCAGTGCATCCGCATTCGTTAATATAAAAATTAATATTATTAGTAATATTATCAGACAAATTATTTCACCTCCTAATTCATTCATATAAATATATAATTCTGCGGCATGCGAAACTGCTTGTACACAAGTCTAAGCTTAAAAAAATAGGCCTTCACCTTTTTATTACACAGCTTAAGTTACCAGCCAGTTAACCCGCATGTATTTCGGCGTTGCTCCCGCTAATGGAAAAATGATATGCGAATGTCATTCCCCCTTTGCCTGTTTGCATAGTATAATAGAAGGAGAATAATCAAAAATAGGAGCGGCCATACGGTTTTAAAATATGACGCTGTAAAAGAGCTTCATGCCGATTGAGCGGAGCGAAATGTGGCACTCCTGCGGGAAAGAGGTCATTGAACCGCCTGCAGAAGCAAGCGCCTGAAACGAAAAAAATGAACACGAAATTAATTAAAAAGTAAGCGTTTCCGCATAAAAGTATTTTCTGTGCAAGTGATTAAGGACGAATGGGGGAATGATTTTGAATATGAAGGCGGGGCTTTTTCAGCAGCAGACGCTAAAATTATCCATGACACAGGAATTAAGCCAGGCAATTGCCATTTTGCAATATTCTTCCCAGGAGCTGTCATCGTTTCTCGAAAATAAACTTTTAGAAAATCCTTTACTGTCCCTTGAGCATAATAGTTCTTTGCCTGATCATGCTGCTTCTGGCCGGAGAAAAAGCAAGCGGATGAGCATGAGTGGCAATAAACAGAACTTTATTGAACAGCTTTCTGGAGATGCACCTTCACTGGAAGAGTATCTGCTGTCACAAATCAATATTGGTGAATACACCCGAAAACAGCAAAGCATAATGCTGGAATTTATCAGGAACATTGACGAAAACGGTTATATGCGTATTGGGGCTGGAGATATTGCGGAAGCTCATTGTGTGCCCATTGAAGAAGCGGAGAGATGCCTGAAGGCCATTCAGCGCCTGGAGCCGCATGGCATCGGGGCAAGGAATCTGCAGGAGTGCCTGCTCATACAAGCTGAGTACGAAGATCCTGATTCTCTTGCCAAGCGTATTCTTGAACATCATTTTCTGCTGTTTGCAGAGAAGAAGTGGAAGGAAATCGCGAAAAAAGAGCGAATCACTTTAAAACAAATCCAGGACGTGTTTGATTATGTGCAGTCGCTGAATCCCCGTCCGGGTTCAAGGTTTTATCAGGATAAGCCATCCTATATTACTCCAGATGTCGTCGTAGAATCACGGGATGGCGAGCTGTATGTCAGCCATTATGAAAATGGATTCCAGGAATTGCATGTAAATGAGCTATACCTGAAAAAAATGCAGGGACATCATGATAAAAGCGTGAATCATTTCCTTCGTGAAAAATGGCAGGAATACCAATGGATTTCACGCGGAATTCAGCAGCGCAGGGATACAATATTGAGAGTGATGACGAAAATTGCAGAATGTCAGCCTGATTGCTTTCATTTCGGGCTTGGACATCTCCGGCCGATGACTATGAAGGAAATATCGGATGAGCTTCACATCCATGAGTCGACAGTAAGCAGGGCAGTAAAGGATAAATATGTCCAGACGCCATTTGGAACATTTGAAATGAAAACATTTTTTACGTCTTCGCTGCAATCTGCAAACAGTGAGGATATGTCAGGACAGCAGGCTAAAATTGGCTTAAAGAGAATCATCGCAAATGAAAGCAAGCTGAAGCCTTTATCAGATCTTGAACTGGCAGAGCTGTTGAAGGATGAGTGCGGAATTCTTTTATCAAGGAGGACGGTTGCGAAATATCGTGAGCAGCTCGGCATTCCTTCATCTTCAAAAAGAAAAAGATTTGAATGAAAGGCTGATTACATTGACCCAGGAAAGATTTACACTGTACAGCAGGGAGAGGTGCCCGCTGTGTGATAAAGCAAAGATGGTTATGGAAGAATTTGAAGCAGATTCAGGCATTGGCTTTCAGATTATCGACATTCATTCAGCTGATGATCTGGTGGAAAAGTACGGTTTAATGATTCCGGTGCTGGAATGGGGAACAGAAATCATCCAGTACGGCAATATAGACAGGGAAAGGCTAAATCAGCTTTTTCAGAAAAAATAGGTGTTTATCAGTTGAAGAAAAAAAATATTCCTGTTAAGATATGAATCAAGCAGGTATATTTTTTTGGACCAAGTGGGACATTAAATGACTAAGCGGGACAAAAAACGTCCTAGACTTAAACTGCAAGGAGTTTTACATATATGCGCTCATTGCTGGATATACAAAGAAAATTATTGCCTGATTTTCTTACAGCTATGCAAAAAAGGTATGACATTCTTAGATATATCGGATTTATGCAGCCTGTAGGCCGGAGAAGTCTGGCTGTCTCCCTTAACCTAACTGAACGTGTCTTAAGGAGCGAGGTTGAATTCCTGAAGGACCAGCACTTGATTGAAGTGAATAGTTCAGGCATGCAGCTTTCGGTTGAGGGGAAAGATATCCTCGAAAAATTAGAAAGTGTAATGCGGGAAGTTATGGGTATAGACATAATGGAACAGGAGCTGAAAAAGGCATTAGAGGTAAAACAGGTCATAATTGTTGCTGGAAACAGCGATCAGTCTCCATGGGCTAAAAGTGAATTAAGCAAAGCCTGTGCAGCATACATGAAAAGTCTGTGGACTGGCAATAATATCATTGCAGTTACGGGCGGATCAACAATGACTGAGGTTGCCAATATGCTTTCACCTGACCCGGCCAATGAAAAATTAGTGTTTGTGCCTGCCAGGGGCGGCCTTGGGGAAGATGTACAAAATCAGGCAAATACGATTGTTTCGAGAATGGCAGAAAAAGCCCGGGCATCACACAGAGTGCTTTACATTCCTGATCAGGTGAGCAACGAGGCTTATCAGTCATTCATGAAAGATCCAATCATTAAAGACGTTTTATCGCTTATCAAATCTGCTGATATTGTCCTTCACGGTATTGGCGATGCCATGAGAATGGCGGAGCGGAGAAAAACATCTCCAGAGATTATGGAGGTCCTGAAAGATGGCGAGGCAGTAGGCGAAGCCTTTGGATATTACTTCAATGAAAACGGCGAAGTGGTGCACAAGGTAAAAACAGTGGGAATCCAGCTGGATGACCTTCACGGCCTGAAGAATGTCATAGCAGTGGCAGGCGGGCAGTCCAAAGCCAAAGCCATACGCTCTTATATGAAAAGAGCCCCTGCTTCGACTGTACTGATTACAGATGAAGCAGCAGCACAAGAGTTAATAAAGGGATAACTATCTCTTTAAAATAAATATAACTTATTATTTTCCGAACTTTAAAGGAGGAACTTTAACATGACAGTAAAAGTTGGTATTAACGGATTTGGACGTATTGGACGTAACGTATTCCGCGCAGCATTAAAGAACGAAAATGTAGAAATCGTAGCAATCAATGACCTTACTGATGCAAATATGCTTGCACATTTGCTTCAATATGACACAGTTCACGGTAAATTGCCTGAGCAAGTACAAGTAGACGGCGATTATCTTGTTGTAGCTGGACATAAAGTGAAAGTTTTGGCAGAACGCGATCCTGCTCAACTAGGCTGGGGAGATCTTGGCGTTGAGGTAGTCGTTGAATCTACTGGCCGTTTCACAAAACGTGCAGATGCAGCGAAGCACCTTGAAGCTGGCGCTAAAAAAGTCATCATTTCCGCTCCTGCTTCAGAAGAGGATATCACTATTGTAATGGGTGTTAATGAAGATAAATACGATGCGAAAAACCATCATGTTCTTTCAAATGCATCATGCACAACAAACTGTCTGGCTCCTTTTGCAAAAGTACTTCAAGATAAATACGGCATCAAGCGCGGTATGATGACAACTGTTCACTCATACACAAATGATCAGCAAATTCTTGATCTTCCGCACAAAGACTACCGCCGTGCACGTGCAGCAGCAGAAAACATCATTCCTACAACAACTGGTGCAGCAAAAGCGGTTGCTCTTGTATTGCCTGAATTAAAAGGAAAATTAAACGGTATGGCTATGCGTGTTCCTACACCTAACGTATCTGTGGTTGACCTTGTTGCAGAGCTTGAAAAAGATGTAACAGCTGAAGAAGTGAACGAAGCATTCAAAGCTGCATCACAAAATGAACTTAAAGGAATCCTTGACTACAGCGAACTTCCTTTAGTATCTACTGACTATAACGGCAGCTCTGCATCTTCTACAATCGATGCATTATCTACAATGGTTATGGAAGGCAACATGGTTAAAGTACTTTCTTGGTATGACAACGAAACTGGCTACTCTAGCCGCGTAGTTGACCTTGTAGATTATATCGCTTCTAAAGGACTGTAATACCGGAGAGAAAAAGAGTTCTGCAGCATGGCGCCCTTATTGGTAAGTGCCCAAAAACAGACTATAATGAAAAAGATAACAGGGGAGTTGGGATATATTGCCCTCTCCCTTTTTTAATCAATTGGCTTTGTTATAGTACATATTGATTTCTGTCCATTGTTGATTGAAGTGGAAGACGCTTGACTTCCTTGGGATTTGCGTTACAGGCGAGACCCCACAGGAGCGTTAGCGGCGAGGATGCTCGGCGGACGCCCCCCCGGAAAGGAAGCGTCTGGAGCGGAAACCAACAGGCAACTTTAACAGAGCCAATTAATAAAATTATGAAGCAATTCAAGGAGGTACCAGCCATGAACAAAAAGTCATTAAAGGATATCGATGTAAAGGGCAAGCGCGTATTTTGCCGCGTTGATTTTAATGTTCCTATGGAGAACGGAAAGATTACAGATGATACTAGAATCAGAGCAGCGCTGCCAACCATAGAATATTTGGCAGAACAAGGAGCAAAGGTTATTCTTGCAAGCCACCTTGGACGTCCAAAAGGCCAGGTATCAGAAGAGCTTCGCCTAACACCTGTTGCAAAAAGACTCAGCGAGCTGACTGGAAAAGATGTGCAGAAGACGGATGAAGCCTTCGGAGACTCTGTTAAGGCTGAAATCAGTTCAATGAAGGAAGGCGACATTCTTCTTCTGGAAAATGTCCGTTTTTACCCTGGAGAAGAGAAAAATGATCCTGAGCTGGCAAAATCCTTTGCTGAACTTGCAGATGTTTATGTAAATGATGCATTTGGCGCGGCACACCGGGCACATGCTTCAACAGAAGGCATTGCACAATACCTGCCAGCAGCTGCAGGGCTGCTGATGCAAAAAGAATTAGAAGTGCTTGGAAAAGCATTGTCTAATCCAGAGCGCCCATTCACTGCCATTATTGGCGGCGCGAAGGTTAAGGATAAAATCGGCGTCATCGAAAATCTCCTTGAAAAAGTGGACAACCTGATCATTGGCGGCGGATTGGCATACACATTTATCAAATCCCAAGGCCATGAAATCGGCAAATCATTGCTTGAAGAAGATAAAATCGATCTTGCTGCTTCATTCATTAAAAAAGCGGAAGAAAAAGGCGTTAAACTTTACATGCCGATTGATGTAATTGTAGCAGACGACTTTTCCAATGATGCAAACACAAAAGAAGTTAATGTAGATTCCATTCCTGCAGATTGGGAAGCCCTTGATATTGGACCGAAAACCCGCGAGCTTTATGCAGATGTAATTAAAAGCTCAAAGCTTGTCATCTGGAACGGGCCAATGGGAGTGTTTGAAATCGATAAATTCGCCAATGGAACGAAAAAAGTGGCAGAAGCACTGGCTGAATCAAAGGATACATTCAGTGTCATCGGGGGCGGAGATTCAGCTGCGGCTGTAGAGAAATTCAATCTTGCCGATAAAATGTCACATATTTCTACCGGCGGAGGAGCATCCCTTGAATTTATGGAAGGAAAAGAACTACCAGGTGTAACCGCATTAAATGATATAATATAAGCAAAAAACCGTCTAACAGGAAAGGATGGTCGTTTTATGCGTAAACCTATTATTGCTGGAAACTGGAAGATGAACAAAACTTTAGCTGAGGCTAAACATTTTCTGGAAGAAGTAAGCAGCTTAGTTCCATCACCCGAGAAAATGGAGGCCGTTGTATGCGCGCCTTGTCTATTCCTTGGCCAGCTTGTGCTGGCTGCAGAAAATAAACATGTAAAAATCGGGGCTCAAAATATGCACTATGAAGAGAGCGGTGCATTTACAGGGGAGATCAGTCCCGCATCTTTGGAAGACATCGGCATTGACTATGTGATCTTGGGCCACTCAGAACGCCGCCAGCTGTTTCATGAATCAGATGAGATGGTGAACAAAAAAGTCCGTGCGGCATTTAAGTATCATCTGACACCAATTCTATGCTGCGGCGAGACATTGGAACAGCGGGAAAGCGGCCTGACGTATGAACATGTGGAAAACCAGATCAAAAAAGGCCTTGCCGGTTTAAGTGAAGAACAAGTGAAGAACATTGTCCTTGCCTATGAGCCTATCTGGGCAATCGGGACAGGCAAATCTTCTAATGCATCGGATGCAAATGAGGTTTGTGCCCATATCAGGGATGTAGTCGCTTCACAGTTTTCCAGAGAGGCCGCGGATGCAGTCCGCATTCAGTACGGCGGAAGCGTAAAGCCTGAGAATATTCATGAATATATGGCAGAGACTGATATAGATGGAGCTTTAGTGGGTGGCGCAAGTCTTGAACCACAATCTTTCCTGAAGTTATTGGAGGCTGGACAATATGAGTAAAACACCTGTGGCAATTATCATCCTAGATGGATTCGGATGTCGCGGCGAACATAAAGGAAATGCAGTGTATCAAGCAAAAAAACCAAATTTCGACCGTTTTTGGGAGCAATATCCGCATGCACAGCTGACAGCAAGCGGTGAAGCTGTAGGCCTTCCAGAAGGGCAAATGGGGAATTCGGAAGTCGGCCACTTGAATATTGGTGCTGGCCGTATTGTTTACCAAAGCTTAACACGTGTGAATCTTGCTATTAGAGAAGGGGAGTTTGCAAAAAATCAAACCTTCCTTGATGCCATGAATCATGCGAAAGAAAAAGGAACAAATCTTCACTTATTCGGATTGCTTTCTGATGGGGGAGTACATAGCCATATCGATCATTTGTACGCACTCTTGAGGCTTGCTGCGAAAGAAGGCGTGAAGAATGTTTATGTTCATGCATTTTTAGATGGCCGTGATGTGGGCCCTAAAACAGCAAAGGGATACATTGAGGATGCCGAGAAAGTAATGAAGGAAATTGGTGTTGGGCAATTTGCTACCATTTCTGGACGTTATTATTCCATGGACCGTGATAAGAGATGGGAACGCGTAGAGAAATCGTATCGTGCAATGGTATACGGAGACGGCCCTGCTTATGCTTCAGCGATGGAATGTGTGGAGGATTCGTACGAGCATGGGATTTTCGATGAGTTCGTCATTCCTTCAGTAATCACAGCTGACGATAAAAAACCAGTGGCTACAATTAAAAATGATGATTCTGTTATCTTTTATAATTTCCGCCCTGACCGGGCCATACAGATTTCCAATACATTCACAAATGAAGATTTCCGTGCTTTTGACCGTGGTCCTGGACATCCCAAGCATCTTCATTTTGTCTGCCTGACTCATTTTTCTGAGACGGTGGATGGTTATGTGGCATTCAAGCCGACGAACCTGGATAATACGCTTGGAGAAGTGCTTTCGCAAAATAATCTGACACAGCTGAGGATAGCAGAAACTGAAAAGTATCCGCATGTGACATTCTTTATGAGCGGGGGACGTGAAGAGAAGTTTCCTGGCGAAGAAAGGATCCTGATCAATTCTCCGAAGGTAGCGACCTATGACTTAAAGCCGGAAATGAGTGCTTATGAAGTTACAGATGCACTTATGGAGCAGATTGAAAATGATAAATTTGATGCAATCCTTCTGAACTTTGCTAATCCGGATATGGTTGGACACTCAGGAATGCTTGAGCCGACAATCAAAGCCATTGAAACTGTCGATGAGTGTCTCGGCAAAATTGTGGATCTTATGATTTCAAAAGGAGGCACGGCCATAATAACAGCTGATCATGGGAATGCTGATGAAGTGGTAACGCTTGAAGGCAATCCAATGACTGCCCATACAACAAACCCTGTTCCTGTCATTGTGACAAAAAATGATGTAACATTAAGGACAGATGGTATTTTAGGTGACCTTGCTCCAACAATGCTTGATTTGCTTGGAGTTCAAAAGCCTGTTGAAATGACAGGATCATCTTTAATTAATAAATAAAAAGCGAACACAAAAAAGGAGAGAAATTATTATGCCATTTATTCAACATGTATACGCACGAGAAGTATTAGATTCACGAGGAAACCCAACTGTAGAAGTAGAAGTTATGACAGAGTCAGGCTTCTTTGGCCGCGCTATAGTTCCTTCAGGAGCATCTACTGGCGAGCATGAAGCAGTGGAGCTTCGCGATGGCGACAAATCCCGCTACCTTGGAAAAGGTGTCCTGAAAGCAGTGGAAAATGTAAATGATGTCATTGCAGAAGCAATCATCGGATTTGATGTAACAGACCAAATCGGCATTGACCGCGCAATGATCGAGCTTGATGGAACAGAAAACAAAGGTAAATTAGGTGCTAACGCTATTCTTGGCGTATCTATGGCTTGTGCCCATGCTGCTGCTGAATCAGTTGGCCTTCCATTATACCGTTACCTTGGCGGATTTAACGCTAAGCAGCTTCCGACTCCAATGATGAACATCATCAATGGCGGATCACATGCTGACAATAATGTTGACTTCCAGGAATTCATGATTCTTCCTGTTGGAGCACCAACATTTAAAGAAGCTCTTCGTATGGGTGCGGAAGTTTTCCATGCATTGAAATCTGTTCTTTCTGCTAAAGGATTGAACACAGCTGTAGGCGATGAGGGCGGATTTGCTCCAAACCTAGGTTCTAACCGTGAAGCATTGGAAGTAATCATCGAAGCGATCCAAAAAGCCGGCTACAAGCCTGGTGAAGATGTATACCTTGGAATGGACGTTGCTTCTTCTGAGTTCTATAATAAAGAAACTGGAAAATACGACCTTTCTGGCGAAGGAAAAACAGGCGTGACTTCTGAAGAATTGGTAAGTTTCTATGAAGAGCTTGTTAATGAATTCCCTATTCTTAGCATTGAAGACGGACTTGACGAAAATGACTGGGAAGGCCATAAGCTATTGACTGACCGCCTTGGCAGCAAAGTTCAATTAGTTGGCGATGACTTGTTTGTTACCAACACAAAGAAGCTTGCTGAAGGAATTGAAAAAGGCATTGCCAACTCCATCTTAATCAAAGTTAACCAAATCGGTACATTGACTGAAACATTCGATGCAATCGAAATGGCAAAACGTGCTGGCTATACAGCTGTTGTATCCCACCGTTCAGGCGAAACAGAAGACGCTACAATCGCTGACATCGCTGTTGCAACAAACGCAGGACAAATCAAAACAGGTTCACTTTCACGTACAGACCGTATCGCGAAATACAACCAGCTTCTTCGCATTGAAGATGAGCTTGGCGAACTTGCTGTTTACGAAGGCCTTAAGAGCTTCTACAACCTTAAGCGCTAATAATGTCCGCAAAAAATACGCTTTAATTTAGACGGCTCTTTGCCGGAAATTAAAACCTCTTGTTAATGTGTAATTATTACACTGGACAAGAGGTTTTTTTACGATCTGCAGACAAGTAAAAGCCCTATCCAATTATTCATTGAATAGGGCACTGTTTTACTTTATTCCAGAAATAGTATATCCGTCGATAATATGTCTTTGGAAAATCGTGAAAATGATGATGATGGGTAATACCATAAAAGTGGAGCCTGCCATTTGCAGTGCAAAGTTGCCTCCATATTGTCCTTTTAACAGTGAGAGCCCAACAGATAATGTATACAAACTCTCATCATTTGCGACGATTAATGGCCATAGGAAGCTGTTCCACCCTGCGATGAAGGTCAAGATTCCCTGGACGGCCAGGATTGGTTTTGATATCGGAAGCACAATCTGCATGAATAGCCTTATTTCACTTGCTCCATCCAGCCGTGCTGCCTCCAATAATTCATCAGGGATTGTGGACATGAACTGCCTGAATAAAAAGATGCTGAATGCGCCGACGAGGCCAGGAAGTACGATGCCTGCCATTGTATTGGTCAGGTGCATTTTATTTAATATAAGATACACTGGAATCATTGTTACCTGACCAGGAATCATCATGGTTGCAAGGATAAGGTAAAAGAACTTCTCTTTCCCTTTAAATTGATATTTCGCAAATGCATAGCCTGCCATTGCGTTCAAAAATAACCCCGCAAAAGAGCAGATTACAATGATAACGGTATTTCTTAAATAAAGGCCGAAATTCATGTTTTCAAACAGGTTTTGAAAATTTTCTAATGTGAACACCTTTGGAAACAGGGTCGGTACTAAAGAACTTACTTCGCTCTCCGTTTTAAAGGATGAGAAAATCATCCATATAAATGGAATGGCGACCACAATACCTGCAGAAGTCAAAATGATGCCGACAAACCATTGCTGATATCGGTCTGTTGTTGTTTTCATTCGTTTCACCTCATCAATCCTCAATAATCGACGTTTTTATTCTGAAATTTAAATTGAATCAATGTAATGATGATAATGGCAAGAAATAAAATAAATGAACCAGCCGCAGCATAGCCGAAATTACTTAGCTGGAAGCCATTATGATAAATGAACAGTGCTACTGATGTCGTACTATCAAGCGGTCCGCCATTTGTCATAACGAATGGCTCTTCAAAAAACTGCAGCCATCCAATCATAGTTGTAATCGATACGAAGAATATCGCATACCGCAATAATGGGATGGTAATCCTCGTCATCTGTTTCCAGCTCGTTGCACCATCGAGCTGTGCAGCCTCATAGTACGTCTTGGGAATACCTTGAATCGCAGCCAGGAAGATAATCATATTAACACCGATTGCTCTCCATAATGCCAAAGCGATCAAAGAGATTTTCGCCATAATTGGATCTTGAAGCCAAGGAACTGGCGCTAAATGAAGAAGCTTTAATAAATAGTTGAATAAACCGATTTGCGGATTGTAAAGATAGCTCCAAACCACCGCAACAGCTACCACGTTTGTAATGGAAGGCATGTAAAATATCACACGGAATGCTTTAAATATACGGGCCTTGCCAAAGTTAATCAGGAGGGCGATTCCCAATGATAGAATAATGACTAAGGGAACACCAATCACGACATAAAATAACGTATTAAAAATGGACTTTAAAAAAATTGGATCCTTAAGTACTTCTTTATAATTATCCATCCCAATAAAATTAATCTGTGAATAGTCCGCTAGTCCAGCAATATTGATGTCTGTAAAACTGATAATCAGTGCCACAAATATGGGAATAATAGAAAATACAGTCAAAAGGATAATCGTTGGAGCAATAAAAAAATAAGGCGTTTTGCTTTTCTTCATAACAGTCCCTTCCTTCATAAATCCCCAAAATAGGACATCTCAGAAAACAAGACTGACTCATTAGGGGCCTGACCCCGCCAGAAACCGCTATATCTGGACTGCATATAGGAAAGCGGAGTTTTGGCACCTGTGTATGAGACAGCCTCATCTATATTACTTGTTTAGAATATCTTCGGCCTTCTTGTTAAAGTCATCCATTGTTTTTTGTACATCAGCACCGCCGCGGAAAATCTGTTCATTGCTCTTCAGGAATGTTTGCGCAATATTTTCAAATTGCTTAATAACTGGCATCGGCTGTGAGTTTTTCATCTGCTCGCCAAACACCTTAAGGTTTGGATCATTCTGCAGTGAAGGGTCTTCCCAAGCCTTTTTGTTAGCAGGCATAGCATTTACTGATTTGAACCAATCAAGCTGTGTTTCTTTTTTACTCATATAGGAAACAAACTTAAGGGCAGCATCTTTATGCTTTGTATATTTGAACACAGATAGATCAGAACCGCCAAGAGATGAAATGTTATTTTCCTTAGCCGGCAGGACTGCTGTAGCCCATTTACCTTTCAATTCAGGAGCCTGGTCATTTATAAGCTTTACCATCCAAGGTCCGCTTATGAACATTGGGACAATACCGTCCCCTTTAAAGGCAGCAACGGCGTCAAGACCAAGATCGTTCTTAGGAGCAGAGCCATTTTTAAAGAAACTATCCATATATTTAACTGCATCGACAAATTCTTTTTCATTGAATAATGTCTTTGTTCCATCAATTAATTTTGAGCCATTTTGGCGGGCAAGCATGAATGCAAGACTTTGCTCGTTAGCATCAATACTGATTCCATATTGATCTTTGCCGCGTTCTTTCAATTTCTTTGCTGCATCACTTAGTTCTTCCCATGTCTTTGGCGCATGGTCATAGCCTGCTTTCTTCAGTAAATCTGTGCGGTAGTAAAGAACACGGGTATCGATATACCAAGGAACACCGAATACTTTATTATCAACTTTAGTCGTCTCAACTGAACCATCAAAGAAGTTATTGGCAGCAAGATCCGGATATTTATCAGCTTCTGATGATAAGTCCATAAGAGATCCGGCTGAAGCGAATTCAGGAATCCATGTGGTTCCCATCTGTACAACATCCGGTCCTTGCTTGGAAGCTACAGCTGTCAATAGCTTGTCATGTGCTTTATCCCATGGAAGGGCTTGAACTTGTACATGGATTTTAGGGTTTTCTTTCTCAAAAGAACTGGCAATTTTCGGAAGTGACTTTGCTTCTTCCCCCATTCCCCAAACCGTAATGGTTTCTCCATCCTTACTTGATGAAGAAGAATTTGATGAACACCCGGTTAACGCACTGGAAACCACTATCGAACCTAACAGAGCTGCGGCTGCAACCTTTTTGTTTAAAAATTTCATTTTAATATCCTCCTATGTTTTTAGGCTTTTTAGTTTGGATCAATTAATAGAAAACTAAGAGTACTAGTTTATTGCAATGATAAAATTATCATTTAACTAGAATTGCTTCTGAAAATTGTTATCAGGAATTTTGAGTATATGATCCTTGGCTAAAAGATACCTCCTTATGTAGAAACGTTTCGATTCCAGTCAAAAAAATAATAACCTTTTTTTGAAGAAACGTTTCGAAAGAATAAAAAAATATAAAGATATTAAACCCGCAAAATGATGCGAAACGTTTCGATAACGCAATTATAAAATAAAGTGTAATCGTTTACAACAAATTTTTATTATTTTTTTCTGTGAGACTATAGCCTAAAGTAAAACTTATATTACTGGGTCTCCACTCCAATGAAAACGTTTCTATGATTTCGTTGACTAACGAAAAGAAAGCGCTTATAATCCAATTTATCAACAATCGAAACGTTTCTATACATTTACTAATCTATTAATAGATGGAGGAATAAAAATGGCAGAACAACGATTACAATCTCTTATTGAACAGATGACGCTGGATGAGAAGGCTGCACAGCTTCTTCAATTAGCTGGTCCCTTTTATAAAGGATCAAAGGATAAGGGGGAAATCACTGGGCCAATGGCAGAAATGGGAATTACCGATGAGCAAATCCAAAACAGCGGATCTGTATTGGGAGTTTCCGGTGCAAAGGATGTTATCAGCATTCAAAAGGAACATATGAAAACCAGCCGCCTGGGAATTCCTTTATTATTCATGGCAGATGTGGTCCATGGATATAAAACCATTTTTCCTGTTCCGCTTGCGATAGGCTGCTCATGGGATTTGAAACTGGCTCAAAAAAGCGCTGAAATTGCCGCGAAGGAAGCGGCAGTATCCGGTGTTCATGTCACTTTTGCGCCAATGGCAGATCTAGTCCGTGACCCTCGCTGGGGGAGGGTGATGGAAACCACTGGTGAAGATCCTTATTTGAACAGTGAATTTGCCAGGGCATTTGTAAGGGGCTTCCAGGGGGATAATTTACAAAAGGATCATCACCGGGTGGCTGCCTGTGTGAAACACTTTGCGGCTTACGGTGCACCCGAAGGCGGAAGGGATTACAATACAGTGAATATGTCGGAAAGGCAGCTTAGGGAATCTTACTTGCCAGCCTATAAGGCAGCGCTTGATGAAGGATGTGAGATGGTCATGACCTCCTTCAACACTGTAGATGGAATCCCTCCAACCGGAAACAAATGGTTAATGCGTGATTTGTTAAGAGGTGAATGGGAATTTGATGGCGTCATCATTTCTGACTGGGGAGCAGTCAAAGAGCTAATTCCCCATGGAGTTGCAGAGGATGGAAGCGAGGCAGCTGAAAAAGCAATACTGGCTGGTGTCGATATTGAAATGATGACGGAATGCTATGTGGAGAATTTAAAGGACCTTATTGAAACCGAGAAAATAGATGAGGCCATTATTGATGAAGCTGTTCTTCGTATCTTACAGCTTAAGGATAAATTAGGTCTGTTCGATAATCCTTATCGCGGTGCAGATGACAGGCTTGAACAAGAAGTAGTCATGAGCAAGGTTCATAGAGAAGCTTCAAGAGAGCTTGCAGTAAAGTCTATGGTTCTTTTGAAAAATGAAAATACACTTCCTTTAAAAAAGGAACAAAAAATTGCCCTGATTGGCCCATTTGGACAAAGCGGAGATATTTTAGGGCCATGGTCATGGATGGGTTCTAAAGATGAGGCAATTAATCTAGGGGATGGACTGCTTGATAAAACCTCAAATATTACTTTTGCAAAAGGATGCGATATTGAATCTGTTACCGAAAGCCAGCTGGAGGAAGCTGTAAATGCAGCACGGGAAGCAGATGTTCTTATTCTTGCTTTGGGAGAGGACTCTGAAATGAGCGGTGAGGCAGGCTGCCGTGCAGATATCCGCCTGCCGGAAAGTCAGCTGGTCCTTATATCAAGGCTTAAAAAGCTGGGCAAACCAATGGTGACTATTCTCTTTAATGGCCGTCCTCTGGATTTACACGGTGTTTTAGATCAATCTGATGCAGTTCTTGAAGCATGGTACCCTGGTACAGAAGGCGGTGCCGCGATTGCAGAAATACTATACGGCGATGCGAATCCGTCCGGAAGGCTCACAATGTCCTTCCCATATGCGGTCGGGCAAATCCCGGTTTACTATAATTCGTATAACACCGGACGGCCAAAGCTTGATCCGGAAATAAAGGAACGCTATTTATCCCAGTACTTGGACATACCGAATGAACCGCTTCTTCCGTTTGGCTTCGGCTTAAGCTATACCAGTTTTGCATATGACGATTATAAAATATCTTCTGATACCGTAACAAAAGAGAAGCCGCTTACTCTATCAGTGAGAGTGACCAATACCGGAGAAGCAGCCGGGGAAGAGTTAGTGCAATTATATATCCGCGATCTTTCAGGAGAAGTGGTCCGGCCGGTCAAGGAGTTAAAGGCTTTTGAAAAGGTAAGGCTGATGCCGGGTGAATCAAAGGAAGTCAGCTTTACAATAAGAGAAGAACAGCTTAGGTATTATCATTCAGACCTGCAGTTTACTAGTGATCCGGGAGGATTTGAAGCATTCATAGGCCAGGATAGCACGCGTGTAACTGCCTTTTCCTTTAAATTAGTCAAAGATAGTGAGGAGTTATAACATGACAGCCAGGAAAGATTCAAAGTTTCATATAAAAGCAGGAGATTATAGATTCACCTTCTTAAATACCGGGGATATTTTTGAAGCCGGCTATAAAAATATCATGCTCAACCAGCTGCTGGCGAATCCTATCGATGGTTCACTGAATAATCTTTATTTGCGCATTCACTCAGATCATAAGATTGAAGCCTTTCCGCTGCTTGGAGTACGCTCAAACAGCAAAGTGAGCTGCACCGATTATGGGGCAATCTTCCAGGGGAAAGTGAAGGAAATCGAGTATAAAGTTGTCTTTTCGCTGACAGCAAAGGGAATTTGGTTCTGGGACGTAACACTGAAGGGACAGGATGTACAAGCAGATGTTATCTGCGTACAGGATCTGGGCTTAGCTGATAAGGGTGCCGTACGTGCAAATGAGGCCTTCTTATCCCAATATATAGACCATAAGATATTCAATCATGCCGACAAAGGCTTCATCGTTTGTTCAAGGCAGAACCAGCCGCAGAATGGAATCTTTCCATATTTGCAGCAGGGAGCTTTAACAAAGTCAGCTGGTTATTCCACAGATGGTTTTCAGTTTTTCGGACTTTCTTACAAAGAAACAAATGAGCCTGAGGCATTAACAAAGCCAAAGCTTGCGAATGAGGTCTATCAATATGAATTTGCTTATACAGCCTTACAGTCAGAACCTATTACATTAGCCGGGGAAACTCAGTTTGTTTTCTATGGTTTGTTTAAGGAAAATCATGCTCAGGCTATTACTGAATTGGAATTCGAATCTGAGGTCAAAGAGGCCTGGGAAGCTGTTAAAGCACAGAAACAGGAAGAAATAACAGCCTTTGAACAGGTAAATCTGGCACCATCCTTTGGTGCCCCATTAAAAACTGTCTCCATGACCGCTGAGGACATAGATGGGCTGTTCCCAAACCGCCATCAAGAGGAACGTGATGGCGAAACAATGCTATCTTTCTTTACGGAGACTCATGAACATGTTGTCCTAAAAGAAAAGGAATTGATGGTGGAACGTCCGCATGGCCATATCCTTATGACGGGGAATAATGCACAGATGAAGGAAGATGTCTTAACCACTACCTCTTATATGTATGGCATTTTTAACTCTCAGGTCGTCATTGGAAATACCTCCTTTAATAAAATGCTGACGAATGCAAGGAATGCTTTAAACGTTGTAAAAACTTCCGGCCAGCGCATCTATGCAGAAATAGATGGAGTTTTCCATCTTTTGGCCATGCCGTCCATGTTTGAGCTGGGCTTTAACTATGCCCGCTGGTATTACAAAACGTCTGATGACATGTTTGTAATCACTAACATGACTGCACTTGATTCACCTGAGCTGAAATTAACCGTTCGTTCTGCAAGCGGCAGGTCTTACCGGTTTATGATAACCAATCAGGTTTCTATGAATAATAACGAGTATGAAACTGGGTTCAGTTATACAACGGATGGCCAGGTCATTACACTGCGCGCAGACGAACATTCTGATAGCTCGAAAACTTATCAAAATCTATGTTACCACTTGGAGATAACGGGCGCTGACGCCAAGGTTATAAATGATCAGCCACTAGCTGCTGAACAAGCTTATCGGGACGATGCATCCCTATTAATTCTCGAATTAGGACCGGCTTCAGAATGGGCACTGTCGATCCAGGGAAACCTGCATGGAGAAAAACAGCTCTTTACTACACTAATTGATATGGATGAGGAAATTAAAAAGTACCGGGAATTTTACAGAGATTTAATGAATGGATTCCAGATAACGCTCAATGAAAAAATGGAGAAATTCAATGATCTTGCCTGGTGGTACACACATAATATGCTAGTCCATTACTCTGTTCCGCACGGACTCGAGCAATATGGCGGAGCAGCCTGGGGTACAAGGGATGTGTGCCAGGGGCCATCTGAATATTTCCTTTCAACGCAAAAATATGAATCTGTGCGTGAAATCATTAAGACTGTTTATTCTCATCAATATGAAGATGATGGGAATTGGCCGCAATGGTTCATGTTTGATCAATATTACCGGATCCAGCAGGAAGACAGCCACGGGGATATTATCGTCTGGCCGTTAAAAGCTTTGAGTGATTATCTCGAGACTACAAGAGATTTTTCCATTCTCGGCGAAACGGTTCCATATACAAAGAAAGGGAGTTTCGACTTTACCGAAGAACCAGTTTCCATCCTTGAACATGTGAAAAAGGAAATTGCCTATATCAAGGACCATTTTATTCATGATACGTTCTTGTCTTCCTATGGGGACGGAGATTGGGACGATACCTTGCAGCCAGCGAATGCCAACCTGAAAAAGTATATGGTGAGCGGCTGGACCGTTGCCCTTACATACCAGGTACTGAATCAGCTGTCACAGCTTCTGGCAGATACAGAAGCGTCTGAAGCACTGAATCTGCAGGAGTTAGTTAAAGGCATTGAAGCTGATTTTAATAAATATATGCTAAGTACTGATGTCCTTCCTGGTTTTGTTTATATGGAGAAGCCCGGAGAAGCCGAACTGATGCTTCATCCAAGTGATGAGAAGACAGGCATTCAGTATCGCCTCCTGCCTATGAATCGGGGTATTATTTCTGAGCTTTTATCCCCGGAGAGTGCAGAAGCTCATTATCGGATAATAAAGGAAAAACTGTACCATCCCGATGGGGTCCGCCTGATGGACCGCCCTGCTAATTATGCAGGAGGAGTCAGCACGCATTTTAAACGGGCAGAGCAGGCATCCAATTTTGGGCGTGAAGTCGGTCTTCAGTATGTGCACGCACATATCAGATTTATTGAAGCAATGGCTAAGCTGGGGAAACCCGAAGAGGTCTGGAGGGGGCTGGAGATCATTAACCCAGTAGGAATCCAGGAGGCCGTGCCGAACGCAGAACGGAGACAAAGCAACACTTACTTCAGCAGCTCTGATGGCAAGTTTAATACACGCTATGAGGCACAAGAGCAGTTTGAACAGCTTCGTCAAGGAAGTGTTCCTGTAAAGGGAGGCTGGCGCATTTATTCGAGCGGACCAGGAATTTACATGAATCAGCTGATTTCACATTGTTTAGGTGTACGCCTGGCCGGAGAAGATTTAATAATTGATCCAGTACTTTCCCAAGAACATGACGGGCTTGCATTCTGTTTTGCTATAGCTAATCAGCATGTAAAGTTCATCTATCATGTCGAAGGGAAGCCTGTGAGGCGTGTTGTAATAAATGGCCGTGATGCAGCAATTGAAGTGATTGGGAACCGTTACCGCCAAACTGGAGTCAAAATTGCAAAGCAAGTGCTTCAGCAGCTGTTGTTGGCAGATAGAGAAAATACAATTGAAATATATATGTGAGAAAGGCCGGCGGTCACTTATTGACCGTGGCTTTTCTTATTTTCGTATACGTATTCTCTGGACTGATGTATTTCATCTGTAGGACGACGATATATATAATAGCTATAAATATTGAATTTCAACCATGTATAATAATTATATGAAGAGCTGATAGGAGAGAGGGAATTGGTTAGTATAAAGGATATCGCAAAAAAGGCTGGTGTATCGATCTCAACTGTTTCATATGCACTAAATGGAAATCCCAAAGTAACAGAAGAAACGGCGGCAAGAATTATAGCGATTGCGGATGAGTTGAACTATATTCCGAACGCAGCCGCCCGATCCCTAAAAAAGCAGGAAACGAAAATTATCGGTGTTTTCCTTACAAATTATGGAGGCGCTTTCTATGGAGAGCTATTGCAGGGGATGCAGGAAGCCTTGAGTTTAAAAGGGTACGAGCTGATTGTCTGCACCGGCTTAGAATCACACCGCTTTTTGCCGGAGAGGATGATTGACGGGGCTATCATCCTGGATGCAACCTTTTTAAGCGAAGAACTGATTTCCTATGCCGAACGGGGACATAAGTTAGTTGTGATGGACCGGGAATTAAATCACCCTAATATAAATCAAGTGCTCCTAGATAACAAAGCCGGTGCTACTCTTGCAATTGATTATTTGATAGAAAATGGCCATCGGAAAATTTATGCTGTTACAGGACCGAACTACACATATGATTCCAATCAGCGCCTTCAAGCTGCAAGACAGGCGGTAAAGCGTTATGATCATATACAATTCACTGAACTCGAAGGTGATTTTAATAAACTAAGCGGAGAAAAAGCTGCGGAACAAATTGCTATGGAGTATACCGGACCGGCAGCAGTATTTTGTCTTAATGATGAAATGGCAGTAGGCATGTATAACTATTTAGCTAAAACAGATCTCAATGTAGGAAAAGACATCCACATTATTGGGTTTGATAATATTGAAGTTGCACAGTATATAAGGCCGCGGCTTGCGACTATTGATTATTCAGAACGAAAGTGGGGGGCTTTAGCGGCTGAACACCTTCTTAAATTACTAGCCGGAGAAACAGTGGAGAATGAACGCATCTATGTATCCATGATTCCTGGAGATTCAGTTAATCAAAGTTAGGCAAATACTATTAAAAAAATCTGCTCCCTTTTGCGGGGAGCAGATTTTTTGTATATAGCTGCGGGCCATATCCCAAATGTCCAAGGTGCGCCTGGCTTATTTGGATACAGGTGCAGCATTATAGTATTCTTCCAGTGTAATTCCGCGGGCCGCGATTTCTTTGCTTATCTTCACGCCAACGTATCGGATGTGCCAGGCTTCGTATTTGTAGCCCGTTATATTCTGTTTCCCCTGAGGGTACCTGATGATGAATCCGTAATCGCCGGCATGTTTGGCAAGCCATGCGGATTCGGGCGTCTGGCCGAAGCAGTCCTGGGCAGCGCATTTGCCGTCAAGAGTTCCTACATCAATAGCAAGCCCTGTTTCGTGCTCGCTTGTTCCGGGCACTGCACTGTAAGTCTTAGCTTTCGCGATGCCGTCTTTTTTTACATAGCTGTTAAATACGGCAACCTGTCTGGTATGAGAACGATAAGCTGAAACGCCTGCAAGATTCATGCCATCGGCTTTTGCAGCCTTAAACATTTTTTCAAGGGCTTGGGCGGCTTCTTTGCGCATCATGCGTTTTTCGATTTTTTCTTTAAAAATGAATGGTACATTAGGATACACGAGATCGGCTGGCTCATAATTGTCAGGCAATAAATTGCTTTTATTCACTAAGACCTCAATGCTGCTGGGATGTGCAGAAGCAGTAACGGCTTTGTGCTGATCATCTGAGCTGCTGTTATTTTGTTTTGTACTGTCATTGGAAGCTGTTTTCCCTGAATTGTGGGATTGATGTTCCTTAGGTGTGTCCTTGGCATCCTGGTTTTTGTCATTTGCAGAGCATCCTGCAGAAAAAAGGATGACTGAGGATAATGCTGTTGCGGTTAATACGTTTCTAAACATGTAAATAAGCCCCCACTTGAAACTTTTTGAAGGACAAAATGCTTGTCCTTTATGAATTATACACTAGATAAAATAGGTTACATGCTTTTATATCATATATCTTCGGGGAATTAAATGGAAAGTACTTAGGCCCCGAAATTTTTGAAAAATGCATGTCTTCTAATAATTTAAGTGTCAGTAAAGTTAGTTGTTCAGCCGGCATTGTGGAAAGTGACATATTGTGGTACATTAAAGGTAATGTTTAATGGTTATCAGGAGGTGTCATGCATGCATGCATTAATAGTAACACTTTTAGTTATTGTTAGTATCGCCCTTATCATTTGTGTACTTCTGCAATCCGGAAAAAGCGCGGGATTGTCAGGTGCAATAGCCGGTGGCGCAGAACAGTTATTCGGCAAGCAAAAAGCCCGCGGACTTGACTTGGTTCTTCACAGAGCAACAGTCGTTCTTGCTGTATTGTTCTTTGCTTTAGCATTGTTAGTGACCTATTTCCGAGTATAATGTAGTGAAGATGCCTGGCTGATGTTCAGCCAGGCTTTTTTTCTTACCGTCTTTGGCTGCCCGGCAGGATTCCCGCTCTCGGGTCCGCTTTACGCCTCTGTGGTCTCCATTACCCATTCCTTGCCCGCGCTAATCCTCATTAAATCAAATGCAGCCTCAGGTCTATGGTTGTTAATGGAGCGACAAATAGCACCTGTAAAGGAAGAGTGATGAGCTATTATGGAGAAAGACATTCTCTTTAATGCCTTCAAATAGCATGCATGCGGTTTTTTTGGTTTAATAGGAAATGAGATGTTAAATGGCTGGATACATGGAGACCATAAAAGTATACATCCAGAAAGCACCCGGCTGCTTCATAAAAACGAGGGAAGCGCGTTGCCGCAGGGCTTTAGGGGATTTAATCAAACGTTTGATTAAATTTGGTTTTTCCTTGCTGACAAATTTCATCCTGATTCCGGAATAAAGGGGTTTTATATAATGAAAATTAAATTGCCTCAGCCGTTTACCTTTGAAGGAGGAAAACGGGCTGTCCTTTTGCTTCATGGTTTTACCGGTAATTCTTCAGATGTCCGCATGCTGGGACGCTTTTTGGAAAAGAGGGGGTATACCTGCCATGCTCCTCAATACAAGGGGCACGGTGTACCGGCAGAGGAGCTGGTAGAAACCGGACCTGCCGACTGGTGGAAAGATGTGATGAGGGCGTATGATTTCCTGAAGGCAAAGGGACATCAGGAAATTGCTGTAGCAGGCTTATCGCTTGGAGGCGTATTTTCCCTCAAATTAGGTTACACTGTACCTATAAAGGGTATCGTACCCATGTGTGCGCCTATGTATATCAAAAGTGAAGAGACCATGTATAAAGGAGTTTTAGCTTACGCCAGAGAATTTAAAAGGCGGGAAGGAAAAACAGCTGAAGAAATCGAAACAGAAATGGCGCGGTTTGCCGGAACACCGATGAAAACATTGAAGGCGCTTCAGGAATTGATCTCAGATGTCCGCGGTCATGTGGATCATATATATGCTCCCGTTTTTGTGGCACAGGCAAGGCTTGACGAGATGATCAATACAGACAGCGCCAACATTATCTATAATGGGGCAGAGTCTGATTTAAAGCGCATTAAATGGTATGAAGAGTCAGGGCATGTCATTACCCTTGATAAGGAGCGGGACATGCTGCATGAGGATATCTACGGATTTCTTGAGGAACTGGATTGGTCTGAGTGACGTATAAAACATGTACATGGGTAAAAATAATAGAATAGATTGTTTTTTCAGCAAAGGAGGTTTTAATCAATGGAAGAAAGCATCCGTAAACATATGGATAAGCTCCTCTCTTACATGAAAGAGGAAGCGTATAAGCCTTTGACGGTCCAGGAGCTTGAAGAGGCGCTTGGGATTGAGGATTCTGCCGATTTCAAGGATTTTGTTAAAGCGTTAGTTAAAATGGAGGAAAAAGGCCTTGTGATCAGAACACGAAGCAATCGATACGGCCTTCCCCAAAAAATGAACCTGGTCCGCGGCAAGCTGTCCGGGCATGCAAAGGGATTTGCCTTTGTAACCCCTGAAGACCAGCCTGGAGCGGATGATATATTTATCCCGCCGACAGAAACAAAGAATGCCATGCATGGAGATATCGTGCTTGTGAGGGTTTCCTCGGAGAGTTCCGGATCAAGAAGAGAAGGCGCTGTTGAAAAAATTGTAGAGCGCGGAATTAAAGAAGTCGTGGGTACATATTCAGAAAGCAAGCATTTTGGGTTCGTCATTCCAGATGATAAGAAAATCGCCAATGACATATTCATTCCGAAAAATGCTTCAGCCGGAGCTGTTGAAGGACACAAGGTTGTGGTGAAGCTGACTTCCTACCCCGAGGGCCGGACAAGTGCCGAGGGTGAAGTCATTCAAATCCTGGGCCATAAAAATGATCCAGGGGTCGACATACTTTCAGTTATCCATAAACATGGCTTGCCTCTGGAGTTCCCTGCAGATGTCATGAAGCAGGCGAATGAAGTGCCGGATACCATTGAAGAAAGCGAAATCGGAAACAGACGGGATCTCCGGAATGAATCCCTTGTTACGATTGACGGGGCAGATGCAAAGGACCTGGACGATGCCGTCACTGTTACCGTGCTTGATAACGGAAATTATAAGCTTGGTGTCCATATTGCCGATGTGAGCCATTATGTGACGGAAAACTCGCCGATTGATAAGGAAGCATTGGATAGAGGAACAAGTGTATACCTTGTTGACCGTGTTATTCCCATGATTCCTCATCGTTTATCAAATGGCATTTGCTCCCTTAATCCAAAGGTAGACCGTTTTACCTTATCCTGTGAAATGGAAATTACGTCTTCAGGGCAGGTTGTCAGCCATGATATCTTTGAGAGTGTCATTAAGACTAAGGAACGGATGACATATGGAGATGTGAATAAAATACTTGTCGATAAAGATCAGGACCTGATGGACCGCTATGAGCCCCTTGTTCCAATGTTCCAGGATATGGAGAAGCTTGCACAGATTCTCCGGAAAAAACGGATGGAACGCGGAGCGATTGACTTCGACTTTAAGGAAGCGAGAGTAGTTGTAGATGAAGATGGGCATCCAAAGGATGTAGTTCTTCGCGAGCGTTCTGTTGCGGAGCATTTGATTGAAGAGTTCATGCTTGCCGCAAACGAAACGGTTGCAGAACATTTCCAGAAACTCAAAGTTCCGTTTCTGTACCGGATACATGAAGACCCGAAAGAAGAGAAGCTTCAGCGTTTCTTCGAGTTCATCACCAACTTCGGTTACATTGTCCGCGGTTCTGCAAGCTCCGTACATCCAAGGGCGCTCCAGGATATCATAGAAGCTGTTTCAGGAAAGCCGGAGGAAATGGTAATATCCACTGTCATGCTCCGCTCGATGCAGCAGGCGAAATATGATCCTGAATGCTTGGGTCACTTTGGACTTTCCACGGAATATTACACTCATTTTACTTCACCTATCCGAAGGTATCCGGATTTAATCGTTCACCGGTTAATCAGGACTTATCTAATAGAAGGAAAAATGAATGAAGCGACAAAAGCAAAGTGGAATGATCTGTTGCCGGGCATTGCTGACCATACTTCCAAGCGCGAGCGCCGTGCTGTCGATGCTGAGCGCGAAACGGATGACCTGAAAAAAGCAGAATACATGCTGGATAAGATTGGCGAGGAATACGATGGAATCATCGGTTCTGTAACTAATTTCGGAATGTTCGTCGAGCTTCCTAATACGATAGAAGGCCTTGTGCATGTCAGCGCGATGAGTGATGATTATTACCGTTTTGATGAGCGCCAGCTTGCCATGATCGGGGAGCGGACTGCTAAGGTATACCGGATTGGCGATGAAATTTCCATCCGGGTGTCCAATGTGAATAAAGATGAGCGTGCCATTGATTTTGAAATCATCGGGATGAAAAATATCCGGCCGCGTTCAACAGGTGAAAAAAGGATTTTCAAGGCTGCTCCAAGCGACAGAAAACGCAGAAACGGGCGTAATGATGACCGGAAAAGCGGAGGAAGCAGCAGGGGAAGGAATGAAAAGAGCGGGGATAGTTCTTCTTCAGAAAGAAAGTCCAAGAAAAAGAGAAAGTTTTACGAAAATGCACCTGCAGCAAAACGCAAAAAGAAGAGACCAAGAAAGAGATAAAAAAGCGGGTAAAGTGAAACAGCCATCAATGGAGTTCTTTCTTCATTGATGGCTTGGTGAACAAAATGGGTTTTTACGGCAGTCAGGCTTTTGCGATCAAAGCGCGGGCCTTGCTTCTGTTAAAACCAATTTATCTGCTTCTGTTTTTTGATGAGGGGGAGACAAGAGATGCCAAAAGGTACTGGCAAGCAATTAGCACAAAACAAAAAAGCGTATCATGATTATTTCATAGAAGAAACGTTTGAATCCGGGATTGTCCTGCAGGGCACTGAAATCAAGTCCATCCGTGCAGGGAAGGTTAATCTGAAAGATTCTTTTGCTAAAATTGAAAGAGGAGAAATTTATCTCCACAATATGCATATCAGCCCATACGAGCAGGGAAACAGGTTTAACCATGATCCGTTAAGAACAAGAAAGCTGCTGCTGCACAAAAAGCAAATCAGTAAGCTGATTGGGGATACCAAGGAAACCGGGTATACCATTGTCCCATTAAAAATTTATTTAAAAAATGGCTTTGCGAAGGTTTTAATTGGCCTGGGCAGAGGTAAAAAGCAATATGACAAGCGAGAGGACCTGAAGAAGAAGGAAGCTAAAAGAGATATCGAACGCGCTTTCCGCGACAGGCAGAAGATGTAGGGATTAGCAAGACCTTACAATTGAATTTCTCAGCGAATCTGTTATAATAAGTTATGTACCGATGACAACTGAATATCAGCACACCAGCTGACTATTCACTTTCTCGTACGCTCCATTTCTATTATGGGGACGTTACGGATTCGACAGGGATAGTTCGAGCTTAGGTTGCGAGTCGAGGGGATCGGCCTCGTTAAAACGTCAACGCCTATAACTGGCAAACAAAACAACAACTTCGCTTTCGCTGCTTAATAACAGTCGATAGCGGTTCCTCCCTCCATTGCCCATGTGGTAGGGTAAGGGACTCACTCTAAGTGGGCTACGCCGGATTCCACCGTCTGAGGATGAAGGAAGAGAACAACCAGACTAGCTGCTCTGACGCCTGTTGGCAGGCATAAGATTCAGCGAAACATCAATATGCCGACTACACTCGTAGAAGCTTAAGTGCCGTTATGTCTGGACGTGGGTTCGACTCCCACCGTCTCCACCAAATACATATTTGGTGGTTTTTTGTTTTAAATAATTTTCAGCACTGCGGAATATTCGTGCTTCAAAACTCTTTGACAATTTTATGTTTAATGATATGCAAAAATGCTCAGAGTTTTATGGCTCTGAGCATTTCTTTTTTTATTCTGTGAAGCGACCCCGTTGTTAAACCGAGTTGATTGGAGTGTAAGGTGCGAGACTCCTGTGGGATTAGCGGGAAGGTGAGACCCCGCAAGCGCAGCTGAGGGGCTCACCGCCCGCCCCGCGGAAAGCGAGCATCCTGGAGCGGAAATCAACCCCTTGTTCCATAGCAACAAAGTTTACGAAAACAGCCTTTTATTTAGAGGTTGTTCAAAACGGAGAAGAATTGTTAATCAGATTTTTATTTCTATTGTAAAGATATTTGACATGAACACAAGGGAGGAAAATGGAACATGCCGCATCCCAATCGGAGTTTACCATCACCCGTACCCTCAATGCTTTTGGCGAGAAACTATGGCGCACCGAGGAGAAGGAACTCGCCGACTTGCTGTCATCGACACCTATGGAGACTATTTCCTTAGACGTTCGCAAAGGCGGACGCTGCCGCTACGCTAATTCCACGAACCCACGGGTTAGTTATTTTTCTTGATTTTTTCTCATTATTGGATTGGCAGATTCTATCCCTTTTTATCTCTCCTATTTGTGATTTAGTTTAATTCAAGATGCGTTTTTTATATGTCCGCTTGGCAAGGAGATAAGCAACAATGGTAATGCCTAAACACCATGCGAGGGCAATCCAGATATTGTTTCCGGCAGATTGATTATTGAGCAGGGCACGGATAGTGTTGACAATAGCTGTGACGGGCTGATTTTCAGCGAAAATACGTACAGCTGCAGGCATAGAGGAAGTTGGGACAAAAGCCGAGCTGACAAAGGGTAAGAAAATTAGAGGATAAGAGAAGGCTGACGCTCCGTCCACCGTCTTGGCAGATAGGCCTGCAAGGACAGCAAGCCAAGTCAATGCAAGAACAACGACTAAGAGAATTCCAGCAACTCCCAGCCAATCAAGGATATCAGCAGATGATCGGAAGCCCATCACCCAGGCAACCAGTACAATCACAACAATTGAGATAGCATTAGACACTAGCGAAGTCAAAATATGCCCCCAAAGTACAGCACTTTGTGAAATCGGCATAGAGTGGAAGCGTTCAAAGATCCCTTTAGATACATCAATGAAGAGACGGTATGATGTGTAGGCGACCCCGCTCGCAATCGCCTGGAGCAAGATTCCTGGCAGCAGGTATTTTACGTAGGAAGCACTTGTGCCTGTATGCATAGCTCCGCCAAAAACATAGACAAACATGAGCATTAAGGCAATCGGCGTCACAGCCATCGTGATAATAGTATCTGCACTGCGGAAAATATGCTTCATCGAGCGACTCGCCATGGTTGCAATATCATGAAAAAAGTAATTAGTCATTGTTTGTTTCTCCTTTCTCACCGGTCAAGTACAGGTAGATTTTTTCGAGTGTAGGTTCTTTTCTGACGTATTCGACTTCTGCCTCAGGCAGCATAGCTTTCAGCTCAGCAAGAGGAGCATTAGCGATAAGTTTCCCTTTGTGAAGAACTGCAATGCGATCTGCCAGTGCTTCTGCTTCTTCTAAATATTGTGTTGTCAGGAAAATAGCTGCCCCCTTTTTATTAAGAGCACTCACCAATTCCCAGACTTCGCGACGGACTTTCGGGTCAAGGCCTGTAGTTGGCTCATCAAGGAATATCACAGCTGGTTCCCCGATAAAGCTCATGGCCAAATCCAAGCGGCGCTTCATACCCCCAGAATAAGTGGCAGCCTTACGATCTGCAGCTTCTGTCAAGTCAAACTTCTCTAACATTTCTTGAGCAATAACTTTAGGATGTGACAGATGACGGAGCCTCGCCATCATGATGAGATTTTCACGGCCGGTCAATATTTCATCAATTGCAGTAAATTGACCTGTGAGCGAGATTGATTTTCTCACATTATTCGGACTTTTTAGCACATCAAAGCCATTTACAATTGCTGTCCCTGCTGTCATTTCCGATAGAGTGGCAAGAATTTTGATTGTGGTTGTTTTTCCTGCTCCGTTTTCACCGAGGAGAGCGAAGATTTCTCCATTTTTTATTTCAAAGTCCAAACTTTTGAGGACTTCTTTATCCTTGAAAGATTTGATAAGACCTTTGACTTCAATAATATTTTCAGTCATTTATCATATTCCTTTCTGCCCTTTGATACAGAGCAAACTCGGGGGGATATAGGGTTTGCTCCGTTAGTGCCGGTGCCAGGTGAAAATCCGCCAGTTTCTCGCCGTTAGCCGCGGTCAATAGTATCATTCAGCTTCGAGCGGTATTTGTCCTTCCAGGTTTTCGTGTCCTTCACTAGTTCGTCACAGAATGCCGCCACGTCCTCACCTGTGAGGTCAGTGACTTTCTTGCCTTCCGCTGCACCTTCTTCGAAGAGATCGAGAATGCCTCCAAAGATACGGGTGACGTCACTCCAGTCGGTTGGGCCTCCAGCGGTCCACATATATTTTTTGATAGCGTTGTAAGCGTTGCGGTACTCACTTGGAAGTGCCTTCCCCCGAGCCTCTAGCTGTTTCCATTCACGCTTGTCATCCAGACTTCCGATAATTTTTTTAATAATACTCATTTTAGTTCTCCTTTTAATTTTATTTTAGTTTTGAGTTCGTTTATTTTACTCGATACAAAATCCCATTTTTTCCAAAATAATTCAAGCTGCTCTCGACCTGCTGTGTTGAGTGTGTAAAATTTTCTGGGCGGTCCCATGGGGGATGGCTTTTTCTCTATGTTCACCAGATTGTTTTTCTCAAGCCGCATGGTAATCGTATAAACTGTACCTTCAACCACGTCAGTGAAGCCAAGTTCCCGCAGCTGCTGAGTGATTTCGTAGCCGTAAGTTTCACCACGGCTTATGATTTCAAGCACACAGCCCTCAAGCACCCCTTTCAGCATTTCTGTAATATTTTCCAAATTTCTTCCTCCATTTGTAGTTCACTTAGTATTTTTTTAGTACTAAGCAGCACAGGTATTTTGTGACACTGATATTCTGTATTACTTACTACTAGTATATAGTATTACCGAATAGTGGTGATTGTCAATACATTTTCGCTAAAAAGGCATAGGTGTTTTTATCAAATTTAGCAGCTCAAACTTTAGTCAATTTTAAATGAATGATCTGCAAGAGTTACTTTTAAAAAAATTTAAAGGGCTTTGTTGATGGACAATATATTTTACTGCCTTTCCATTTTTAGTGACAAACCAGCAAATTAAAAAGGAGCGGAAATAATCCGCTCCCTCATGCTGCCCATTTTTGCCGTACACTGGATCTCAATCGTGCTGCGTTTTTACTAAGTTTGTATCCTGCTTTGCACATTAGTTAAGCGGGAAAACCATTAAATAAATCTCTGCCCGATGCGAGCAGTTTTTCTGCCTGGGCAAAGGGAAGGGGTTTGCTGAAAAAATAACCCTGCATTTGGGTACAGCCTATAGAATACAAGAATATTAGCTGATCGAGTTGTTCGACGCCTTCTGCCACGGTTTTGATTCCCAAGCTGGCAGCCATCGCGGTTATGGCCTTGACAATGGCTTCCTGGTTGGAATCAAGCAGGATATCCGCTATAAACGATTGGTCAATTTTCAGTGTATGGATATGAAAGCTCTTCAAATAACTTAGGGAGGAATATCCGGTGCCAAAATCATCAATGGAAATCTCGACGCCGATTGACCGCAGTTCATTCATTTTATGAATGATATCCAGCACATTTGTCATGGCGGTGCTTTCAGTAATCTCTATTTTCAGCTGGCTCGGATTCAGACGGTTTTCCTGAAGCAAGTCCATTAATTGCTTTACGAAGGAGGCTTCTTCAAATTGCCGTGCCGATACATTAACAGAGACATATAGATTGCTGTATCCTTTTAGTTCCAATTCCTTGATTTGCCGGCATGCTGTCTGGAGAACCCATGCTCCAATGTGGAGAATCATACCCGTTTCTTCTGATAATTCGATGAATTCAGATGGCGGAATGAAACCAAGAGAAGGATGCTGCCACCGGATCAGCGCTTCAAATCCTACAATCCTGCGTTCCTCAACATTCACGATTGGCTGATAGTGCAAAGAGAATTCGTGATTAGTTAAAGCTCTATGAAAGCTCTGGCCGATTAAAACTCTTCTTGTCAGGCCAGTTTCCATTTCCTCCGTATATAGCTTGAAGTTATTCCTGCCATTGCCCTTTGCCTGGTACATAGCCTGATCAGCCCGCTTGATAAGATGTTCAGCCGTCTGGCCGTGATCAGGGAAAAGACTGATTCCAATGCTGGCAGTCAACAAAAATTCCTGGTCACGAAGCAAAACGGGTTTTGAAATGACACTGAGGCACATATCGGCAATTTCATAGGCTTCTTTTAAATCGATATCATCGAGAATTATAGCGAACTCGTCACCGCCCTGGCGTGATAGCGTATCTTGTTTCCGTAAACAGCCTTTTACCCGTCCGGCTATGACTTGGAGCAGCTCATCACCAAGGTCATGGCCAAGCGAATCATTAATAAATTTAAAATGATCCAGGTCAAGGTACATAAAAACAACTTTTTCCTGCTTCAGCTTCGCCTTTGCAAGGCTTGATTCGATTCGCTCGCTGAGCAGCCGCCTGTTTGGAAGTCCAGTCAATGTATCGTGGTACGCCATATGATGCAGGTGTTCTTCAGCCATCTTACGCTGTGTTATATCAATGACCACACCTTCAAAACGGACAATTCGGCCAATGTGATCACGCATGGGAATAGTATGTTCACTTATCCATTTGACAGTTCCATCCTGATGAATGATCCGATATTCGTATTCAAGTGAAGTTCCCTCATAAAGCGCAGCTTGTTTCCGGGTAACCATACCCATATCCTCAGGATGAATGAATTCCCTCCACAGAATAGGATTCTTTATGAATTTCTCTTGAGAGAGCCCGAATATTTTTAAGCAGGCAGGAGAAATATTTAATAGCCTTTTCATGCCGAGGTCAAATGACCATAAGCAAATATCCACACTATTAAATATGCTTTCCATTTGGCTGCGGGATTTTATTAATTCCAGCCTGGTCTTTTTTATTTCTGTAATATCCTTAGCTATTCCGATTACTCCAGTGATTCTGGAGTTGTTAAAAATAGGTAAAGCAATCACGCATAGTTCTTTATATTGCTTGTTTTTTGTTTGAATGGACGTGTAAAATCTTTCCTGATTTCCCTTTAAGGCACTTTTAAAATACTGAAGGGTATGATCAATCTGATTTTTCGGTAATATCGAAACAAAGGACATAGAAAGTATTTCTTCCCTCGAATAACCAACGAGGTTAACAGCTGAATCATTAACAAGTAAAAACTTCCCTTCCATATCGAGCACGTAGCCCGCTTCAGGATTATAATTAAAAAGAGATTGATAAACATCAAATAAATGATCTGATGGCATTGAATCGTTAGCAGTCATGTGGTCGCATCCTTTACAGTATTTCAATGTGTTTACCCGGTATTGAAAGCTTGTTGTTAGTGGGTCCTATAAAATAGGCTTTGTTAACGTACGTTGATGGTTTTTGGAGTGCAAGACGTTTGGGCGGCGTGAACGCTTGGTTAACGCCGCTTGAGCCTTCTGGAGCGGACATCAGCGGGCAAGTTTAACAAAGCAATAAAATGAAGAATATATAAATTACATAATTTAAGTGGTATGACATACTATTTTCCTATTTTTGGTTCACTTTATTACTTATCTAGTAGTATCGGCCATTCTTTCTTATTTTGAATAATTTTTATTGAACCAAATATGGATGGCGAGGTTATTATTAACCAAAAAAAGCCGTTCGTGATAATCACGAAGGCTATTCAGCAGTGCATGCATATATGGGCATCGGTTTAACTTGCTGGTGTTTAATGGACTCTTTCAGCAGATTCACTTCCGAATGTATGAGTGATTTAAGCTTGTCCGGCATATCATCGATTAAGGATATCTCTTCGTTATATGTTTGTAAGAGACCCTCAATTTCCCATTTGGCATCCTGCAGCAGGCTTGAAAGTATGGAGGTTTCTTTTTGAATGCGAAAGCCGGCTTTCCCGGCAATATTCTTAATATCCTCAGGTGTAAATAGTGTCCGCACATTAGATTCACTATCATTCTTAAAGCTTTCATACTGTGCTTGTATGAGAATCGCCAGAAGATGGGGGTATTGCTCTATCGAGGTAATTCTTGCATCCCACTCTGCAAAGCATAGTTGTTTTCCCCACTTTCTTGTCCGTTCAAGTACACTCGAAAACTCCCGGGATGTCTTGAAATACCAGGAGCAGTGTGACAGGATGATAAAATCAAAATAGTTATCCGGAAAATCGATGCCGGGTGATAATACATTTGTTTCAAAGTCGAATGCGATCCGGTCCCCAAGAAATGACTTTTTCAGAAAATCAGCAGAGGCCCCAAGTGTGGCCGGCGCCCCGTAATCAGGGGAAGCGATGTCAATTGCGTGCACAAAGCCTGTTTCCCCGGCAAGATAGGCAAGTACTGCTGTGGTATCTCCCTGACCGCAGCCAATTTCGAGCAACCGGCTGCCTTCTTTTATTCCCCAAAACTGAGCCAGTTTAATACGGTGCTCTGTCTGGACTTTCTGTATATCTGATTTTGTGAGCATGCATTTTGTGATTTTATCCAGTGTGTTTTGCTCCATTACATCACCTCTTCTGTATTTTGCGACATTAAGATAGTTCTCGAATAAAGGGCTTGATTCCTTTTTTTGTCCGATTAGTAAATGGGTGCCGCCCAGAATTTGTGGCCGGGCCAAACAAAAAATAAACGGAGGCGATTAGATGAAAGGGGATGGAAGCGGAATGGTGAAATTAAAGGTATATGAGCGGAGTGACTTTCCGGCGCTCCTTCAGTATGTCCTCCCGGAGGAACAGGCTATATACACAACTATGCCCGCTGTTGCTGTAGAAGCTTGTAGGGAAGGTGAAGATAAACTGGCTGTACTTATTACTGAGGATGAAAGGCCAGCTGGTTTTTTTGTTTTAGATTATGGATCAGAGTCGAATATTTATACAGGGAATGAAGAAGCGGTAATTTTCAAATCCTTTTCCATTGATCAGCGCTATCAGGGAAGGAAAGTGGCCGTGCAGGCGCTGAATTTATTACCTGAATTTATAAAAAGGGCTATTCCTTATAAAAACGAAATTCTGCTGACAGTACATCATACGAATGTGCCGGCCCGGAATTTATATAAAAAGTGCGGATTTAAGGATAAAGGAATAAAATTCGCTGGAGAGTCCGGAGAGGAGCTTGTTTTTCACCAATCATTAGATGCCGCAAAAGTAAAAATTGGTATAAAAATGGAATTGTAATGTGATAAAATTAGATAATTAAATGTTGAGAGGATGATACGATGTTTAAGAAATTAGCTGCCGATGCACTGGGATTATCGGATATAGGAACAATCATTGCCCCTGCGGATTACGATAAAACAGATGCTGACGATTATGTTATGCATGAAGACAACGAGAAAATATACTTCTTAATCAAAACTAAGGCGGATGAATACTGTTTTACCAATCTTGCAATCATCCATGTAGATGGTGCGAACGCTGTGTCATCCAAAAGAGTGCTGAAGCGGTATCCTTATTTCCAGCACAAAATTTCTAATGTGTTTCTTGAAACTGCAGGCAAGATTGATATGGATGTTGAAATTAAGTTCATGGCCGGCAATGAACAATTCGACATAGACGTCCGCAAAGACCAGATTGAACAATTAAAGGATCTCTATAAATCACTGCTCCGTATTTCTGAATTATCATATGAAAACAGTCTATTTATTGATATGGCCTCCCAAAGCCTGGACAAAGCTGTGAACATCCTTCAAAACTCAAGAACGGAGGATCTTAAATTGGCAGATACATATAGAGACCTGACTGATTTTGGCTTTACCTGGATGACAAGTGTCCATGAACAATATCATATCAAGGATTATGGAGAAATTTTCGAGAAATATATCAATAACTAAGTAAAGGCTCTTTTCTAATAGCAACAAAGTTTACGAAAACAGCCTAAGTAAAAAGAAGCCCATTCCAGCAGGATGGGTTTTTTAGTCATGAAACAAGTGTTATGTAACATTAAAAACTGAAGCTGCTTTGCTTTTTTATTAACCCTCCTGATGTTATTATAATATTTAAATTATATAATCAATTAAAC
>NZ_MLYQ01000085.1:0-9610 GCF_001866725.1 Bacillus sp. MUM 13 | reverse complement strand
GGGAAGGTGAGACCCCGCAAGCTTTGCTTGTGAGGCTCACCGCCCGCCCCACGGAAAGCGAGCATCCTGGAACGGAAATAAACCACCTTATTTCATAGCAACAAAGTTTACGAAAACAGCTTATAATAAAAATGATTATGGATTAGTGCTCTTACAATGTAGTAATAATGGGGCCTTCCTTTGTAAGGATAATTGTATGTTCGTATTGTGCCACAAAGCTATCATCAGTTAAATAGGTCCAGTCATCATCCTCAGATTGAAAAACTTCTTCTTCACGTGTAGAGATAAACGGTTCGAAGGCAATGACCATTCCTTCTTTCAGAATTTCGTCATCCCAGGGTGTGAAGTAATTAAAAACATGATCCGGCGCTTCATGAATTGAGCGCCCGATACCGTGGCCTGTAAGATTTTTTATAACCGTTAAACCATGCTGTTTCGCTACTTTGTGTGCGGCTTTTCCAAGCGCGCTTTTTTTTGCACCTGGTTTTGCCTTCTGAAGTCCCGCGTCGAATGCTTCTTTTGCAGCATCACATAGTTTTTGCAGAATCATTTCTCCCTTCCCAACCACAAAGGAAATGCCTGTATCTGCGAAATACCCGTTTTTTGAACCTGAAACATCAATATTCACGAGGTCCCCCTCCTGAATAGCACGTTCCCCCGGAATCCCGTGCGCCACTTCTTCGTTTATGCTAATGCATGTATATCCAGGAAAATCGTATTCACCTTTTGGTGCAGACTGTGCTCCTGCTTTTTCAAACATATCTCCTGCAATTTCATCAAGTTCTTTAGTAGTAATTCCAGGTTTGGTGCGAGAAACTAGTTCATCTCGAATCTCTCCGCAAATTTTACCAATATCTTTTAGTCCTTTAAAATCTTCTTCAGTCTTTGCAATCATCTTATATCCTCACTTTATAAAGTATCTTATAGTTAGTATTCCATTTAGACTTTAGCATAAACAGAATGACTTTCATATCCATAAATAGAAAGGTAGATACTAATACCAATAATGCGTATATTTTACTTCCTTGCTCAGTAAATAATCCCTTTAGGTTTCAGTGATACCGATAGAAAAATGCACATCTTTTTCATGTGGTTCATCCAAGTTTATTGAAGGCCTTTTTGCCAATTTATCCTTTCAGAAATTTTAATTAAATTTTAATACCATCTTAATAGCAATTGTTTATAATGAAGCAAAATTATCTATTCTGCATTGAATTCACAAGGAGCTGATTTTCCATTAAACCTGCAACTAATTCTTCGAAATCTAAAGGCTTTCTTTCATTTTATATTCCTAATCCAAAAGAAAGAGTATTTACAAGTTTAGCATTGGCAGGGGCAGGTATCCTGCTGGCAGCTGGACTATTGTTTACCTATGCTGACTATCACACTTTAATGCATAGTGATAGTCATTGGTATAAGGGTATTTTCAAACAGCTTGGATCTATAGCGAGGATAGGTTTCTTTGCAGCAGCAGCTGTTTACCCGGTTTTTCTGCTTCTAAAATGGAAAAAGCTAAAAAAAGCTGAGTGGAGAAGTTTCAAACCAGGAAAGGTACTGCATATTCTGGCTAAATATGTGCGGAAGTGGCATGCTCCCATAGCACTGGTTTCAGCGGCTCTGGTTTTGCTGCATGGCACATTGGCCATATTAAGGGGCTTTACCCTTGACTTTACTTATATGACAGGAATGCTGGGAGTAATTGTATTGGGGTTCCTTTCTATTATGGGATTTAAGCGTTTCAAAAGAAACGATAGAAAACTCCATTTTAAGCTTGCAATTGTGTTTATTCTTGTTTTTATGATTCATGCAACTTTTGCATAAACATTATTCAGACATAATATGTAAAAATAAAAAGCAGCCTTTCCCCGAAAAACAGAAAGGCTGCTTTTTATTATACGAACATATTAATTATCAATACTCCCGCAAATGCAACAAACGAAAGAATGGTTTCTAATACCGTCCATGTTTTAAATGTTTCTTTCACGGATAATCCAAGATATTCCTTGACCATCCAGAACCCTGCATCATTGACATGCGAGAACATCAGTGAACCAGCCCCGGTAGCGATTACAAGCAATTCAAGATTGACACCTGACATATGCTCGATAACAGGGGAAACAATGCCTGCTGCAGTTGTTAAGGCAACAGTAGCTGACCCTGTAGCAATCCTGATCAACCCGGCAATAAGAAATGCTAATACAAGCGGAGACAGCGAAAGGTTTTCGGACATTTGAGCTATCGTCGTACCTACACCGCTATCAATCAAAATTTGTTTAAATCCGCCGCCGGCTCCGATAATCAGCAAAATTGAACCTACAGGAAGCAAGCATTCCTCTGTATAGCGTTTAAGCAGGTTTTTGTCCCTTCCCTGGCGGAAGCCAAGGAAATAAAATGCTGCAAAACATGCAATCAAAAGTGCGATAAGCGGACTGCCGATAAATCCAAGAAATTTAACAAAAGCTGCTGCGAGATGCAAATATGGAGCAACTGCAGAAAGAACCATTAAGATGACTGGAAGAAGAATGATGAAGAAAGAAATACCTGTTCCAGGCAGCTTTTTGGCAGTTGCATTTACCCGGATCAATTCTGGCTCTCCTTCTGGAACAACCCGTTTATGGATCCAGCTGGCAAATATAGGCCCTGCAATGATTGCAGTAGGAATGGCAATGATTAAAGAATAAAGAAGCGTTTTCCCGACATTTGCATTGTAAATTCCGATTGCAGCCATTGCTCCGGGATGCGGAGGCACTAGCCCATGGACAACAGATAATCCGGCAATAACCGGCAATGAAATCAGTAAAATATTTTGTTTAGTTGTTTTGTGTATGGAAATAACCAGTGGAAGCACAATCAGAATGCCTACCTCGAAGAAAACAGGAATACCAATGATAAATCCTGACAAAAGCATGGCCCATGGCAGTTTTTTGACACCGAATTTACGGACAAAAAAGTCTGCAACCTGTATCCCGGCACCGGACTCTGACATCATCTTTCCTAATATGGTCCCAAGTGCCAAAATACCGACAAGATGTCCGAGAACCCCTCCCACACCTGTTTCGAAGCCGCTTACAATTTTATCCCAGGATAGCCCGGACACGATGGCAAGGAATAAGCTCGCAACGGTTAAACTAATAAATGCATGCCATTTCCACCATGACACACCTAAAATAACAATGGCGATAGCAAGCAGTGTAGCAATTAAATGGTATATATGTGTATCCATGCGCAAATTCCGCCTTTCACTTAAAAAGTTACCACTGACTTTATTGAATAATATTACAGTACAGTAAAATATGAGCTAATATTTCTCGCTTAAATAGTTGAAAGCATTTTCAGCGGCTAATGAAATTATATGAAAAAAATTTTCTTTAATCAATTACTTTGTTCGAAAAAAAATTATTTATCCATTTTTCATAAAATCTAAAAGAAAAAGACCGGAAATGCTTCCGGCCTGTTCGGTAAACTATATATAACCAGGATGAGAAAATCACACCCAGTATGTCAATTGGCAGTGTAACAGCGAATAATTTTAATTAAGCAGTAACAAGTTCCTTGCAGTTCTGATAGATCTCCATTAGTTCTCTATCGTCCATAACAGCAACTTCTGATTCTGTAATTCCAGTCATTGAGTCCAAAATGGCCCTCTCTTTTTGGAACCTTTCTCTCTCTTTTAAAAAATAATAACCAGCAACTAACATTCTCATTCTCTCCTTCCATCTTACTAGAGTATTATCGACGGCTGTGAAGAGTTTTTTACCCATGATTCATTTTTTTCTTCTATAAAAATCCATAAACTGAATGAAATCAGGATAATACAACCGACTTCTCTATGTGTGTGGCCGTTACCCTTAAATTAGGGACTGGCACATCTGCACCACCTGTTGTGAGCAGCTTTACCGCAAGATAAGGGAAATTGATCCCCGAGAGAGACGAAATATGCAGACCGCCAGACATCCGCGGATTAATCTCAAGCAATTTAGGAACACCTTTGCTGTACTTGACCTGAATATTAAAGACATATGGGATATTCAGCTCTTGGTTTACTTCAAGGGCAATCTGCATAAGCTCAGGCACATTCTCCAGGCTTCTTATTCTTCCGCCCGCTTTTTTCCTTGGAACGGCAGCAAGCAGCTTTCCATTGAATGCCAGGCAGTCGATGCTGTATTCATATCCTTCTAAATACTCCATGACTATCAGGCTATCAAATTGCGGGACTGTCAATAGGATTTCATACACATCCTCGTAAGCCATTTCATGGCTCAGATGGCCAAATAAATCCTTTATTGAATCCTTGCTGCCCCGAATGATGCGAAAGCCTTCACCGCCCCTGCCGCTGTCCGGCTTCAGGCACACTGTCTTCCCCTTCGCTTTCAGCATTTGGTATGCCTCGGTAAATTCCTTTGCGGTATTAACTACCCTATACTCAGGCACCAATCTTGTCAAGGCATTGCGGCTGAATTTTTCATAGAGTTTTCCTTTATGTGAAATCATGTCCATAAGTGAATAATTATCACTTACCAAAACAGAAATGCCCGCTGCATGGAACCTGCTGATAGATCCAGAAATCGCCAGGGCATGATGATAGGGAATAAAAATATCAATGTTATGTTTTAGGCAGTAATCCAGACAAAACTGAACATATTCCTCCTCCTCAAGCTCAGGTTCCGTTTCTGAGTGATCACAAACCTGAAAATAAACGGTATCTTCATTTGGATGGGTTCCATAGATTTGATAAGCCACACCATCGTCATTATATTTAATTGCCTCAATAAAATGATAAGCAGCAGAAAACCAGCGATTAAACCAAATTCTTTTTTTCATTGATTACTAATCCCTCTCTATGAAGTATTTCACTTCTATCATATTCCAAATATTCGTATAATTAAACATAAAAAAAGGGAATCGGCATTTGTACCGATTCCCTTTTCCATATATATTAGTTTTCTTTATTTAAATTATATTTTTCAATGAATTTTTGGGCTCTGCCGCCTTGGTCGGCAAACTTCTGCCTGCCTGTATAAAAAGGATGCGTGTCTGAGCTGACCTCTACCTTCAATAGCGGATAGGTATTTCCATCTTCCCATTCAACAGTTTCCTGAGAAGTCTTTGTAGAGCCGCCTATGAATGAATAGCCGCTGTTTGTGTCCATAAACACTACTTTCTTATAATCAGGATGTATGGTTTCTCTCAAGATAATCACCTCATTTTTAGATTATATACATAGTATAACCGGAATGATTACGATTATCAAATGATATGCTCCACACTTTATGGCATCTCCAAAAATCCACATCACTTACAGTTTTTATACTTAATTCCCTGTTAATCCAGAATTAAACTGGTCAATCAAAAGATAAAGCTGCCTTTATCATGGATTGCGCATAAGATTCTATGGCTTTTCAGATAAAATCCCTAAATTATTAATGAAAGACTCACATTTTTCAACCAGTGATTGAAGCCTCTTATATTCCAGGGTAACGACAACTTTCCCAAGATCGGTAAGGATATAGCTTTTTCTTCGTTCCTGCTCGTTCTCCTGTCCATCTATTTTCACAATAAGTCCTTCTTTTTCAAGCTTGCTGAGTACGCCGTACAGCGTACCAGGACCGAGTTTTACTTCTCCATTGCTCATTTCCTCCACTCTCTGCATAATGCCATATCCATGCAGCGGCTCTCCTAAAACAAGCAAAATATAAAAAGTGGAATGTGTAAGCGGCAAGTAATTTTCAGCTTTCTTTCTCATCATTAAGCCCCCTAGCGTTGCTTCGAACTGCCATATATCGTCTAGCGATATATTAATCCTTTTATTGGTACAAATCAATCATGCTAGAACTAAAATCCTCTCCCGGAAAAGGAATATCAGCAAAAGTGAATGGCGTACACAGCCGGAAAATGAAAAAAGGAAACAAAATGTTCCCTTTTTCCGGTGTCCGCCCGCTAAATAAATTCATGATATCGATTTATCCAGCTGGCTGCTGTAAAGTCCATAATAAAATCCTTTTTTATTTAAAAGCTCTTCATGTGAGCCTCTTTCAATAATCCGCCCCTCCTGCAGGACAAGTATTTGATCTGCCTGCTGAATGGTGTTCAGCCTGTGGGCAATCACAAAACTTGTTCTTCCTTTCATCAGGCGCTTTAGTGCTTCCTGGATCTTCAACTCTGTTATTGTGTCAATGCTGCTTGTTGCTTCATCCAGGATCAGAATTGAAGGGTCTGCCAATAGTGCGCGTGCGATGGAAAGGAGCTGCCTTTGCCCCTGTGAGATTCCTCCTCCATCCTGTTTAAGAACGGTTTTATAGGAATTGGGAAGTTTGGTGATAAAAGAATGGGCATTTGCCATTTCTGCAGCTTCCCTGACTTCTTCATCCGTTGCATTCAACCTTCCATACCGGATATTTTCCATGATTGTTCCCTGGAAAAGGAACGAATCCTGCAGAACAAAACCCATATGACGGCGCAGACTGGCCCGTTTAGCCTCGGTAATTTCATAACCGTCGACGAAAATGCTGCCTGAATCAGGCTCGTAAAATCTTGACAGCAAATTAATGATCGTGGTCTTACCCGCTCCCGTCGGTCCCACAAGCGCCACTGTTTCTCCCTGTGACACATGGAAGGAAACATCTTCAATAGTGCTGCTTCCTTTTTCATAAGAAAATGATACATGTTCGAAATTTACTTCGCCCTCTATTTTTTCAAAAACGAGGGATTTCTTTTCATCCTTCTCCTCAACTTCTTCATCTAATATTTCAAATACACGCTCAGCTCCTGCAATTGCCGAAAGCAGGGTATTAAACTGGTTGGCCAAGTCGTTCAAAGGTCGTGTGAACTGCCTGGAATACTCGGTAAAAATAACAATAACTCCAATTGAAATCATCCCTTTTACCGCAAGGAACCCTCCTACTCCCGCAATGATCGCAAAGCTGAGATTATTCAGTGTGTTCATCAGTTTGGGGATGAAACCCGAATAGGCCTGGGCAAGATAACCGGATTTTTTTAGCTTTTCGCTTTTGGCAATAAAGTCAGCGGTCACCTTTTCTTCTTGTGAAAAAGCCTTAATAATCCTCTGCCCTGACATTGTTTCTTCAATAAATCCGTTCAGCTCGCCAATGTTGCGCTGCTGCTGCTGAAACAGCCTGCTTGTTCTTGCGGTAATCCACTTCATGCCGAAGAACATCAGCGGCACGATCAATAAAGTGAGCAGGGTGAGCAATGGGCTAAGCCATAACATTACACTGATCGTGCCCAATAGAGTAAGAAGGCTTGAGAATAGCTGGATGACTGAGCTGTTTAACGTTGAACTTACGTTTTCAATATCATTGGTAACCCGGCTCATCAGTTCACCATGCTGACGCTTATCAAAAAACGGAATAGGAAGCATGTGAAGATGCCTGAACAGCTGATTCCGCATCGTATACACCGTTTCCTGGGCGATTCCAATCATCCAATAATTCTGCAGCCAGGTAGTAAGGGAATACAGGATGTAAACGAGAAGCAAACCACAAAGCAAGCCAATAAGCCCGCTGCTGTTTTTTTCCACAATATTATGATCAATAGCCCTGCCGACAAGGTATGGACCAAGCAACCCGAATGCTGAGCTTGCTACGACCATAAGCAGGACAAGTGCGAGCATTCCTTTTTTTACGGCCAGGTATTTCCAGATCAATCGAATCGTTCTCATGGCGTTTTTTGGTTTCGAATTTTTATTTTTGCCTGCATTAGAAGGATGAGCTATTCTTCTCAATGTGCATGCCCTCCTTTCCAAACTGTGATGCGGCAATCTGCTGATACAGTTCATTCCCGCTTAACAGGGTTTCATGCGTTCCTTTTGCAATCATTTCCCCGTCCTGCATAAGAAGTATGGAATCTGCTGCCATTGCTGTGCTGACTTTTTGGGTTATGATCAATATGGTTGATGTATATTGATTGAGTGCTGTTAAAAGCTTTGCTTCTGTTTTCAAATCCAGTGCGCTCGTACTGTCATCCAAGAGCAGGATTTTCGGGCGCCGCACTAGTGCTCTGGCAATGGAAAGCCTCTGTTTTTGCCCTCCAGATAGATTAACGCCTTTTTGGCCCAGCAATGTATCATACTGGTTAGGGAGCTTCATGATTGACTCGTGAATTTGAGCATTTTTGGCTGCTTCCAATATTTCTTCAGAAGATGCCCCTTCCTTTCCCCAGGCAATATTCTCCCTGATCGACCCTGAAAAAAGAAGGGCTTCCTGTGGCACATACCCGATCTGCTTACGAAGATGATCAAGCTTAAATGACTTTATATCAAGGTTATCCAGCATAATGGTTCCCTGGTTCACATCAAAAAGACGGGGAATAAGCTGGAACAGCGAGGTTTTTCCAGAACCAGTGGCACCTAGGATGGCCACAGTCTCCCCTGCTTCTGCAGTGAAGCTGATATTCTTTAAAACAGGTTCTTCGCTCCCAGGATACGAAAAGAAAACAGATTGAAATTCGACCTTTCCCATATTCACATCATTGTCTGCCCTGCATTCTGCTGTGTCCAGCAAATCAACTTCTGTGTCAAATACTTCATTCACCCTCTCAACGGAAGCCTTGGCTCTTGATAATGACATGATCAGCCAGGAAAAAACAGAAAATGATGCTGTTATTCTGGTAGCATAATTCACAATCGCCACTACTTCCCCGACTTTTATGTCACCAGTTTGGATATGCTTTGATCCGATCCATAGAATGACGAGAACAGAAATATTCATCACCATCAGCAAAACAGGCATTGTGGTTTCAATAAGACGGAGTGATGAGGACGTTTTTTCTCTTAAAGTATCGTTCGCCTTATCAAAACGGTCTTCTTCATAATCATTGCGGAGAAAAGCCTTAATCAATCTCATCCCGGTCAGATTTTCACGCATCACACTATTGACGCCGTCCAGCTTTCCCTGAACAGTTCGGAATAGCCTTCCAGCATGTTTCATCACTTGAGAAATAAACAAAACAAGGATAGGGATGGAAATGACCAATACGAGCGCTAATTTCGCATTCACAGTCAATGCCATAATGGCTCCTCCTATGACAATCAAGGGCGCCCGCATCATGATCCGCAAGCTCATAAAAACCGTGTTCTGAAGGACGGTCACATCATTCGTCATCCTTGTAATCAAGGATGACGTAGGAAATTTTGTTAAGTTGGTAAACGAAAATGATTGAACCTTCTCGAATAATTGCTTTCTAATGTCATAACCAAAGCTTTGTGAGACATGTGAGGCAGTGAAGGAATTGATGATTCCACCCGCAAATGCAAACAAAGATACCCCTACTATTACCATTCCCCATAGCATGACCACCGATAAATCCTTCTTCAAAATACCCTCATCAATGATCTTTGCCATTAACAGCGGCTGAAGCAGTTCGACGCCCAGTTCAACAAGCATTAAAATGACGGCAAAGCCCATCGGGATGCGATAAGGCCTTAAAAACGAAAAAATCTTTTTCATGTCTGTCACCATTCTCCCCAAAGGCCAATAGGGATCCTTTCATCTTCATGTCATTATTTTAAAAGGCTCATTTCTTAAAGATTGTTGTTTTTTAATTGTTCTGTGAATCTATCCAGTTGTTAAACTAGGTTGATTGGAGTGTAAGG
>NZ_MLYQ01000084.1:0-25035 GCF_001866725.1 Bacillus sp. MUM 13 | reverse complement strand
GAATATAATGTGTTAATCGGCTGCCCGCTCTTTATTTGAACGAGACGCCTTCATACGTATTATGAGGATTATGCATACAAAATAGCCATCCTGATTACAGATTAGGATGGCTGTTTGCTGCTTATTTTTTATATTGCGATGCAGTAGTGATGCGGTCTAGCATGGCTGGATGCGTATATCGGAACCACTTAACCAATAGGGGCGGATTCACCTCGCTCAGTCCTGCTCGGGTGAGCTCCTGAAAGGTTTTTACGGCGGAATTTCTATCATGTGTCATTTTCATCGCATATTGATCTGCACGGGTTTCCTGATAACGGGAAGCATAGTTTGTAAGCGGGCTCGAGGCGAACAGAAGCACACCTGCAAGCAGCAAAAATAGCGGCAGGGAACGCAGGCTGCTGACATCCGATAGCTGAAGCAGCTTCCCTCGCTTTCTCACCAAGAAATCCATGAGCTTTGCTATTAGCCAAAGACCTGCAAATGTAAGAACAAGATAGCCAGCAATTCCGTAGTAAATATGCTTTTCTACATAATGGCCCATTTCATGTGCCATTATGAACATTATTTCCTTGTCATTAAGCTTTTTAAGTGTGGTGTCCCAAAGCACAATCCGGGAATTCGAGCCAATTCCTGTGACATATGCATTAAGGGAGTTTGTCTTTTTGGCCATATTCACTTCGTACACGTGATCTGCAGGAATATGAGCCTTTTGGGCCATCGAAAGAATTTTTGTTTCCAGGTTTTTATCCTTCAGCGGATAAAAATCATTATAAAGCGGATCAATGATCACAGGCTGAACAAACATCATGAATAGTGAAAAGGGAATGGATAACAGCCATGCATACAGCCACCATTTTTTTGCGCTTTTCTTCATCAGCCAGTAAATAACACCTGCAAGGATGAACATAGTGCCGAAACTGACCCAAAAATCAATGATGTTATCCTTCATCCATGAGGAAAAGGATTGGGTACTGATATGATAACTTTTACTATAGGCATAGCTTACATAATCAAACGGAAAAGAAACAACAAACGAAAGTAGCGAAAGCCAGAATAGATAGACCGCTGTCTGTAAAGCTTTCCATTTTGAAGAAGAAATTGCCCATCTCTCGAACACCCGGGACAAGCCAGAGATTAAAACCAGGAAATAAAACAGCCATTCATATGGCGTTGAAAGGAAGAAAATAAAATTCCTGATTTTTGAATAATGCTCACTTAAAAGCAATTCCCTTCCATTCAAAAACGTCGCAGGATCTGCAGCGGTCCCCTTCAAGCCGGAAGGAATGGCGCCAGATGCTCCATAAAAAAGGTACCAGTACATAAAAGCTGCTGAAATAAGATACACACCTACAGCGGCAGCTGCCCATTTTCTTGCCATTGCATTTCCTCCTTATAAGACAACCCTTTCTACATAGTTTAGGTGCGGCAGGGAATATTAGAACAAAAATTCTGAATGCTCCCCGCAAGTTTACAGACAGCGCTTTTCAAAGGGATGTTACATATAGCCTTAAGTATTAGCCTTTTCATTTCTATTATTCACGCCTCCAGCTTTGCTGATTGCACCGCAAGCTTACCACTGCCTAAAATATCATCGAATAAACACTTAAAGCAGCAATGGCCCCAACGATCACCACGATCACATTGGTTCCATACCATGCAAGGATAAAGGCAGCTGCTGCACCTGTGAGTCCATATTTAAGGTCATGGCTGATCAATAATATGCCCGGAAAGATCAAGGCGCCAAGAGTGGCAAAAGGAATATTTTTCAATACTCCCTGAAGAAAGGGAGGAAGCTCTTTTCCTTTAAACAAGACAAAAGGCAAAAACCTCGGGATATATGTAACTGCTCCCATTGCAATGATCATGTAAATCATTTTACTATGCATCGGCTTCTTCCCCTTTGTTTCTCAATGTATCTAGCAGCTGGATGATAACGGATGAAAGAAGGGTTGCAAGGACAATCGACCAGCCTGCGCTTAAGCCTGAGAGTGTAAATACACTGTTAAAGGCAGCAGCAGTCACAGCCAGGAATACAGTCTTTTTGGATCCCTTCATTGAAGGTGTAAGCAGACCTATAAACATAGCATATAAAGCCACTGACATACTTTCCTGGAGCATATCAGGCAGGTTTGCGCCAAATACATGCCCAAGTCCAGAAAACAGCACCCAGCTAACATACGCAGTCATATTCAGTCCGAACATAAACCCTGCTTTAACCTTACCATGCATCATGGCTGCAACAGAGAAAGTTTCATCTGTTAAGCCAAAAGCATAAATTGCCCTTTTCACAATGCCATCTTCGCTGCTGCTTTTCTCATTTATGGATGCTGCCAGCAAAAAATGCCGAATATTCACTATGAAGGTAGTCAGTATAATTTCTATGGCGCCTGTACCAATTGCCAGCAGGTTTAACGCAATATACTGAGAAGCACCGGCAAACACGATCAAGCTCATTAATATTGTTTCTTCCATGGAAAGCCCTGTGGTTTTAGCCAGCAGTCCATATGTCAGGGCTATTGGGGCATATCCTATTGCAATGCCTGCCCCTGCCTTCATACCCTGGCGGAAAGAAGAAGGCCCTCTCTGCAATAATGCTTCTCCCATCTTCCTCTCCCCTTTTATGATTAATTATTTTATACATTGGCAAATCATTTCGGCTGCCAGAGAAGTATATTTATTTCAGTTCAGGGAAGAAAAATATTTTTTGAGTGCGCCGGAAACCATATGATAGTACTCCTTGCCATGCGGAACAAAGCTGCTTTTTATGGCATGTCCATCGACTTTAATTTCTTCACCCTGCTGATTAATGTAATATCCATTAACAGGTATTTCTTGTTCATTCTCTAAGAACATTTTATAAAAATCTGCTGAAGCCACTCTGAACATTCCTGACACTTCTTCTTTTTGAAAATGAAAGGAGATATCAAGGCCAGTAATATCATAGAGGTAAACATGGCTGAATTCATTATCGTTAAAACCCTGCTTTTGAAGCTGATCCTTAATTATGCCTATTGAAACAAGATCAGTGAATGTAACCGGTATCCCGAGCTCTTCCCTGATCTCCCTGACTCCGTCCTGAACGCTTTCCTCAAAGGTCAAATGGCCGGCAGCCGTGATATCAAGAAGATCCGGAAAATCCTTTTTTCCAGAACTCCTTTGTTGAAAATATATGTATTCTTTATCTCCTTTTTTGCTGATAAACCAGCAATGGAAGGTTTCGTGCCAATAACCGTTTTTATGAACATCGCTTCTTGAAGCTTTACCGATGTGCCGGCCTCTTTCATCAAAAATTTTCAGCTGTTCTGATTCCAATGTCTCACCCTCCCAATTACAAGAACATTTCGTCTTTTAACTATACCATGAAAAAAAACTGCCAGCCTGATGAAAATCAGGATGACAGTTTTTTTCTTTCTTCATCAATCATATCATCAAGGCGTGATAGGCTTTTTTTTGCCCGTTCAAAATCTATTTTCCTGTAGTGATGCTTGCCTCCTTCTTCTTCATCCTTTTCATCAGCCCATTTAACGATTTGCTGCAAAGGAGTCCGGACAATATCATTTGATGGCAGAAAGGAGTCGGTGTGAAACAAAATGGCAAGTGAGATCGTTTTGGCAGCAATCGGGTTTTCTCCAAGCCTGATCAGCAATTTATGTGCCCGTTCTGCTCCTTTAATTGGATGTATATCATTTTTCTTGTATAAATCATAATCCCATTTTCCGTTTCTGTACCAAGTGAAATGGCCCATATCATGCAGCAGCCCTGCTTTTGCAGCCAGATCAACATCGACATTCTGCTCCTTGGCTAAATGAAAGGCATGATAAGAAACAGCTATGGCATGTGCCAGGCCGGACCGGTTTAAATATTTTTGAGCTATATGATGCTGAAAAATCTCTAGCAGTGTTACGTCTCTCATTTTTGATTCTCTCCTTTTGGAGTTTTTCTTATTTTACAGGTATCATTCCAAAAAGAGCAAGTACCTCATCAAGATAGAGAGGCAGGAAGGGCTTTAAACTGAACCGCCCGCTGGTGTTAAGCCTCTATTGACATGATAAGGCTGCTCCCAAACGGCCTGATCAGTCATACCGTATCAGGAACAGCCTCTTTTCACTTCCCTCTAAAAACTGGTTTTTTCTTTTCAAAGAATGATTGAATCCCTTCTTCTAAATCTTGAGATGAGGCAGTCTTCGAGAAGCCTTCCTTCTCCAGTTCCAAACCATCTTGCAGATTTGTCCTCATTCCTTTTTTCACTGCATATTTCGCCTGATATATTGCAATGGGTGCATTTTCTAATATCTGTTCCGCTGTATACATGACCTCTTTATGCAGCTCATGATTAGATACTACCTTGGATAATATTCCGAAATGGTAGGCTTCCAAAGAAGTGAAACGCTTTGCGGTTAAAATTAATTCCAATGCTTTTGCTTCTCCAATCAGTCTCGGCAGCCGCTGAGTCCCGCCAGCTCCAGGAATCAGGCCAAGCTTAGCATGCGGAAGCCCCATCAGCGTCTGATCGGCTGATATCCTAAGGTCGCAGGCAAGGGCAAGCTCAAAGCCTGCTCCAAAGGCAAATCCATTAATTGCCGCAATTGTGGGCTGAGGCAGCATTTCAATTTCATTAAAAATATCATTGAGCATTCCAGTGAATCGAATCAGCCCATCAGCCGAGTGAATAGATGGGTCATTCAGATCTTCTCCCGCACAAAATGCTCTATTTCCCGTACCGGTAAAAATAGCCAGCTTTACTTGATCATTATTCGATATATCAGCTATTACTGCTTGCAATCTCTCTGCTGTTGCAGTATCAATCGTATTCAAGGCAGACTCCCGATTGAGAGTAACTATCGCTATCCCTGCCTGGACTTCATATAAAATAGAGGGCATTCAAATTCACTTCCTTTTGTTTCAATAGTTCCATACTCCCCTATTCCCGCTTATTCTTGAAGTTAAGCAGGAATTTTGCCTTAATTGCGTTCTGCCAGGACTTCCATCAGCGAGGAGCTCTTTTGCATACTGATGTTTAGCAGCTCCAACGGAATTCTCCCCCCTCACCAGGTTAGATATACCACGGTTTTTCACAGCAAAAAAGCCAGGATCAAGGAGAACCTCCTCTTTCCTGGCTTTTATTTATCGCTGCAATACTTCACTTTTCAATGATCTTCTTAGAATTTTTCCTGTCGTATTTTTAGGCAGTTCTTCTAAAAACTCGATAGTGCCGGGAACTTTATACTTTGCGAGATGTTCCTTGCAATAGTCCTTTAGCTCTTTTTCGGTAAGCGCTTTATTTTTCGCGACTACAAAGCATTTCACAGCTTCTCCCTGTTCCGGGTCAGGCACTCCAATAGCTGCCGCTTCCACGACTTCAGGATGTTCATATAATACTTCCTCCACTTCACGCGGATAAACATTATACCCTCCGACAATAATCATTTCTTTCTTCCGGTCCACAATAAAGAAGTAGCCATCTTCATCCATCCTTGCTAAATCCCCTGTATACAGCCACCCATCCTTCAATGCCGCAGCTGTTTCTTCAGGAGCCTTATAATACCCCTTCATGACGTTCGGGCCTCTCACAATCAATTCTCCAACCTGGCCGACAGGAACTTCCTCTCCCAGCTCATCCACGATTTTATTTTCCACATTAAGGATGCTGGTGCCGATTGATCCCGGCTTCCTCGGACGGTCAAGCGGATTGAAGCATGTTACAGGTGAAGCTTCTGATAATCCGTAGCCTTCTGATACAGTAACATTAAACTTCTGCTCGAAGGATTTTAAAAGTGCGACAGGCATGGAGGATCCACCCGCGATGCAAAGCCTAAAGGAATTCAGGTCTTTTGCGCTTCCATCCGGATATTGCAATAGGAAATTGTACATAGTTGGCACACCTGCGAAAAGGGTTGCCCCATATTTTTTTGCAATCCTGAAAATCTCTCTTGGACTAAACTTAGGGACAATGAGCAAGGTTCCCCCGTTCATGAGCGGAGCGTTCAATACCACTGTTAAGCAAAACACATGAAACATCGGCAATGTTGTTATGACCCTGTCGTTTTCTGATATTTTGAGATAATCACCCGTATCCTTGGCATTTGAATAAAGATTGCGGTGAGTAAGCATGGCACCTTTTGGCTTTCCTGTTGTGCCGGAAGTATATAAAATGACAGCTGTTTCATCCGGATCTGCAGCTTCTCGGCGATATTCATCGTTTCCTGCTTCAATCAACTTTGAAAACGTTTTCAATTTAGGGTAAATAGTTAAGCATGATAGGTCTTTCTGTTCTGCGGACTGCTGGGTATCACAGATAATCATATGCTCCACTGAAGGCAAATGAGGACTCATCTTTTCAAGAAGCGGAACTAGAGCATCCAAAGCGATAACCGCCTTCACATCTCCATTGCTGATAATGTATCCAATTTCATCCGGCGTATAAATAGGATTAATTGGAATAACTGCTGCTCCAGCCCTTAAAGAACCGTACATGCCGATGATAAAATGCGGCGAGTTGCCAAGAAGCAGTGCAACATGGTCTCCCTTTCCTATTCCCAGTTTGTGCAATCCATCTGCAAATTTGGTTACAGCTGTATCCAGTTCTTCATAGGATGTTGCCTGATCCATAAAATAATAGGCTGTTTTGCTTCCTTTATCGAGTGCTGTTTGATGAAGTCTTTCTGATAAATTCATTCCCTTTTCCCTCCCCCATAACAATGAATGAATAACCATTCATTTTTTAAATAAAAAAATAATTCAAATATATTATATTAAAAGAAAATAATCCTATCAACTATAATTCTATTACTTCAAGCAATATTTTCCACAAGAATTCCATATATACTTTGCCCCTGCTAATTACAGCAAGGGCAAAAATATTTTTAATAAATCAAATTAATCAGATCTTCTTTTGAAATATTGCCGAAATAATGGCTGACTTGTATATCATCCAACGCACTTTCAATTGCCGCCTTTTCATAGCGGATGCCCTTCAGCCTTTCTTCTAAATCATGCACATCCCCGACGCCAAAGAAATCGCCATAAATTTTGCATTCCTCAATGATCCCCTTGTTAACTTCAAGCCGGACATCAATAGAGCCTGCCGGAAAGCGATGTGAATGCTGCAAATTGAATTTCGGAGATTTACCGTAATTCCATTCCCAATTTTGATACCTGCTTTTTGAGAGCTCATGGATATTTTTCCAATCTTCTTCAGTAAGCACATATTCAGGGATTTCTTTTGCATCTTCAAAAATATATCGTAAGAGCAGAGACCGGAATTCTTCTATGGTAATTGGATTTTCCATTAAATCGGCAATGTTGGTTACACGGCTTCTAATTGACTTTATTCCCTTGGATTCAATTTTATCCTTTTTCACCTTTAAAGCCGAAACAACATGGTTCATATCCGAGTTATACAGAAGAGTTCCATGGCTGAACATTCTTCCCTTGATGGAAAACTGTGCATTTCCGGAAATTTTTTTCCCTTCAGCCAAAATATCATTTCTGCCGCTCAATTCTGCATGTATGCCGAGTTTGCCCAATGCCTTTATTACCGGCTCAGTGAATTTCAGGAAATTATGAAAGCTTTCTCCATCATCTTTTGTAATGAAGCTGAAATTCAGGTTTTCGAGATCATGATATACTGCTCCGCCCCCTGATAAGCGGCGAACTACCTTAATCCCGTGCTTCTCTACATAGTCCGTATTAATTTCTTCAATTGTATTCTGGTTTTTTCCGATAATTATGGATGGCTCATTAATATAAAAAAGCAAATAAGTTTCATTTATATCGAGGTTTTTAAGAGCATATTCTTCAATTGCCAAATTAATTTGCGGGTCTGTAATTCCCTTATTATCAATAAAAAGCATCCTTTTCCTCCTGCATAATCAAAAGCGGGACAACAGTGCCCGCCCGGTCATTTTTATAAATTAGGGCTACAGCTGATATTCCAGCCCGCTCCTTGCCATGGCGATTTCCCCGCCATATTTCTCGGCAGCCTCTTTCTTAAGCTGGTTCAGTTCTCCGAAATGGGGCAAGTGGGTAAGCAGCAAAAGCTGCACGTTTGCCTTTTCTGCAACGGTGCCAGCTTCGCGTGCCGTCATATGCCCTGCCTGTGTGCCATCCATATCGCCATAAAAATTGCTTTCACACAGCAATACGTTCGCACCCTTGGCAAATTCGCCAAGCTCCTCCATATATGAACTGTCTCCTGTATAAACAATCGCTTGTCCACCAGCTTCGACTCTCATCGCAAAACAAGGAACAGGATGGTTTGTTTTCATGAAGGTAAAAGTCAATGGCCCAATTGTCAATGGTTCATCAGCTGAATAGGAAATCCCTTTCGTAACTTCTTTAAACGTAAGTTTATTAAATTCTGATGAATCTAAATCATGGCCATAAATGGGCAAAGTCCTTTTTTTGCTTCCCAAAATCTGCTGAATAAAGACAGCATGCTGCAGGACACCTATATCCGCAACATGGTCTGGATGATAATGGGTCAGTACGACTGCATCCAGTTCCTCGGGTTTCAAATGGTTTTGCAGCTGAGCCAGTACGCCGCTTCCGCAGTCAAGCAAAACCCGGAAGTCCCCATATTCAAGCAAGTAGCCTGAAGAAGCCTCATTTTTTGCAGGATAGCCTCCCCAATAGCCAATAACAGTAATTTTCAAGAATTTTCCTCCCCTGTGTGCACGAATCATGATTTCTGCTACATTATAGCACCCTTTTCAACTTTTCACTTTTTTAGAGAATTAAACAGTAGAGATTCTGCCCAGAAATCTACTCTTCATTCTTTCACAGGACATAGCGGGAGATTTTTTTTGTTCTACTTCAAGCACAAAGCTTTTATAATTGCATTCGATTATTTTAGCAGATAAAAAATTAATCCTGCCACTAAAACAAAAAAGCAGAGATTTAGTACTGATGTAAAAATCCAGTCTAAGAAATTCCCCTTACCCCGCTTATTAAAAGCTGCCTTTCTTGCTTTTCTCCCCACTGCCTTCCCGCCTTTTCCTTTTTTTTCTAAATGATAGCATTATTTTACCATGTAAACACAAAAAGCAGTTAACAGAAAATGATTTGTCAGAGCTATACAATGCTGATCATTTGAAAAACATTGCAGAAATATGCTCTCACAAAAACAAAAAAACCATCCCTTGGGAGGATGGTTCATTTGCATGGTTTATCATGTATTGATTTTACTCGGCGCTTTTTAGTTTTTTCATAATTACTGTCCCCAGGGCATCGATGAATGCAGGATTGTCATTAGGCATTTCCGGTCTGTAATAGGCTGCACCTACTTCTTCAGTTACAATTTTGCATTCATAGTCATTATCATAAAGAACCTCCAGATGCTCGGCGACAAAACCTACAGGCATGTAGATGAATGCCTTGTATCCTTTTTCATGGTAAAGATCTCTTGTCAGATCCTGCACATCAGGTCCAAGCCAAGGCTCAGGTGTCTGTCCGGCACTTTGCCATCCGATGCTATAGTTGTTTATTCCAGCAGCTTTTGTAATCAGTTCAGCCGACTCTTTAAGCTGATCAGGATACGGATCGCCAAGCTGGACAATTTTTTCCGGAAGGCTATGCGCAGAAACGATGAGCATATAATGATCCCGTTCTTCAGGAGACATCTTTTCTAAAGTATTTTTCAGCTGATTTGACCAATACTGAATGAACTTGGGCTCATCATACCAGCTTTCTACAGATATAATGCTCGGACCGCCAATTTTGCTGCTTTCCTCCATTGCCCGTCCATTATAGGATTTAACACTAAATGTGGAGAAATGAGGGGCAAGCACAATACTGATGCATTCATTAATCCCGTCTTCATGCATTTTTTGCACCGCATCTTCTATAAATGGCTCAATGTGCTTTAAACCCAAATATGAAATGAACTCAATTTCATCTTGAATACTATTTAAATGCTCCTGCAGGGCAAGAGCTTGTGCTTCTGTTATTTTCGCAAGAGGTGACAGGCCGCCGATGGCTTTATATCTGCTCCTGAGATCTTCGATAAGCTCTTCAGAAGGTCTTCTGCCACGGCGGATATGTGTATAATATCTCTCAATATCTTCTTCTTTATAAGGGGTGCCATAAGCCATTACCAGCAGCCCCATTTTCTTTCGTGTCATATGTCTCACACCTTATCTATATTTTTGCCTTTTCCTAAAGGGGAACCGATTGCGAGGGCTTTACCGTCCCTTCACATGTTATTTTAGGAATGTTTTGCTGAATATTCATGGATCAGGCTGGTCAGTTTTTTTAAGATTTCCGGATTTACCTCGGGGAATACACCGTGTCCAAGATTAAAGATATATCCTGGCTGCTCCATCCCTTGGTCAAGGATTTTTTTTGTTCTTTCCTCAATCACATCCCATGAAGAAAGAAGAATTGAAGGATCAAGGTTCCCCTGAACCGCTTTATGTATCCCCATGCTTCTGGCCTCTGAAATTGGCATCCTCCAGTCAAGCCCCACAACATCAAGCGGGAGATCATTCCATTCCAGAGCCAGATGGCTTGCACCTACTCCAAACATAATGAGCGGCACATTCTCTTCTTTTAAAGAAGAAAAGATCCTGTCCATCACCGGTTTGATAAACATCCGGTAATCTTCCACATTCAATGCCCCTACCCATGAATCAAAAATTTGAATCGCTTTGGCGCCCGCTTTAATTTGTGCTTTCACATATACGATGATCGTATCAGCCAGCTTGTCCATTAATGCGAACCAGGCTTTTGGTTCCGTATACATCAATGCTTTGGTTTTATTGTAATTTCTGGAGGGGCCCCCTTCGACCATATAAGAAGCAATTGTAAAAGGAGCACCGGAAAATCCTATTAAAGGAACCGATAATTGCTCTGTGGTAAGCAATTTGATTGTGTCCAGAATATAAGGGATATCATCTTCAGGAGACAGCTCCCCGAGTCTTTCTACATCGCTGAGCGAGCGGATCGGGTTAGAGATAACCGGCCCTATTCCTGATTTAATATCCACATCCACGCCTATTGCAGGGAGCGGAGTCATGATATCCTTATATAAAATGGCCGCATCCACCCCATATTGTTCGACAGGCAGCCTGGTTACATAGGCACTAAGCTCAGGCCGGTGAGTTATTTCAAACAGCGAATATTTTTCCTTGATTTTCCGGTACTCAGGCTGAGACCTTCCAGCCTGGCGCATATACCAGACTGGCACATGGTCCGTTTTTTCTCCTCTTGCTGCTCTTAAAAGAGTATCGTTAAATTCTTTTAGCATTCATATCCACCTTTCAGCCTAAAGACAACCTTATATACTTCTTTCCCTAGAATAGCAGACAAAGTGCTATTTTCAAATGGTATCCATTCCAAATAACGTTTCTTAGGAGCTATTCCGCATTTTACTCTGAATTGCCATCAATTATTGTTCATGCTTATGTATCCACATAAATATATCCTTTTTGATTTTTGAAGTATAGATTTTACTCTCAATTGTCAAAAAAATGACGATTTTCGGCCAACAGTTTACTTTTCTGGGATTTGTGGTAACAATACATCTATACCTATACTGTAAAATGGGGTGGAAAATTTGAATGTTTATATGACAACGGGTACATATGATTTTCTAAAAAGCAAAAAAGACAAATATCAAGAGGAAGAAATCATCCTCATGCAAAATGCAGAAAACACTCTTTTGTATCATGAAACAAATGGAAAAAGCGTCTTCAGCTCACCAAGGAAGTTTGAGGTCATCGAATCAAAGGGCACTATTGGAGGCAAAGGATATGCGGTCATGAATAATATTCCTGTGTCTGGCGAGGGGCGGCCTGTATTTGAGTATAAGTTTAAAAATCGGGCAGGGATGATTGAAAATGAACCCGGATTTCAGGCCATCCGGATTTTACGCCCTATCCAATCAGATACATATGTCATTCTGACGGTATGGGACGATTCCATGTCTTTCAATAATTGGAAGAACTCGAACTCCTTTTCTGAGGCTCATCAAAAAGAACAGCCTGGTCAAAAAACAGATGCATCAAAAACCATTTTCTCCGGCCCTTCTTATGTCACGCAATATACGATCACATCTGAGACGGAATAATTTTTTTCAGGGATTAACCCTGCACTGTTCTTATGCTTAAAGGTTTTAGTCAAGTATTTTATGCATAAGTTAGGATATGTATAGTCACTGTGCTATACTTAGTTAAACCTTTTTAACTGAATCATCGTTACTTTACTTGTACCAGTTACCCGCTCTTACACAGAGCGGGTTTTTTTACATGCAGCAATCCCCTGCATAATCAAAAAAAACAGGCCCCTTAAAAGGACCTGTTTTTTTGGCTACAAGTTATTATGCTTTTTGAACGTTTGCAGCTTGAGCTCCACGAGCACCTTGCTCAACGTCAAAAGTAACTTTTTGACCTTCGTCTAATGATTTGAAACCTTCACTTTGGATAGCAGAGAAATGTACGAATACGTCGTCTCCACCTTCACGTTCGATAAAGCCAAAACCTTTTTCTGCATTAAACCACTTAACTGTACCTTGTTCCATAATTGTTGCCTCCTAGTGCGATAAACACACAATGTTTTACTATCCTTGCCCAAAGTGATCATCAAGACGAAAAGTCAAATACTTATACTATCCTTTACACCGAACAAAAATAATTCTACTTTATTGTATCAGTTACTGAATGTGAAAGCAAATGAAAAAATCACTTCAGCAAATTTTTATTAAAAATGGTTTTAAGTTCTGTACTTATTTAATCTGAAAAAAATTCACCCCAAACATATATGGCCGTTTGGCCTTATATATTTATTATCGTTCCTGCTGCTTGATGAGTCCATTTCTGTTTGCATAAACAGCTGCTTGTGTCCGGTCCCCGACTTGCAGTTTTCCAAGTATGCTGCTGACATGCGTTTTAACCGTTTTGATTCCGATGAATAGCTCCTCTGAAATTTCCTGATTGGTCATTCCTTCTCCAATACAAAGCAAAACATCCCTTTCTCTTTCAGTAAGTCCATCATGGAGTTTCGCTTCCTTATTACGAAGGCGCTTTACCATTACATCAGTGACCCTGGGCTCTATCACTGCCTCTCCTTTCGCCGCTTTTCTTATCGCACTTGCCACATCAAAAGCCGGTGAAGTCTTCAGCAAATAACTGAATGCTCCTGCTTCTAAAGCAGGGAAAACCTCTTTTTCATCAAAATAACTTGTAAGGATCACGATTCTGCAAGCTGACCCCGTTTCCATTATTTCCTTTGTTGCTTCAATCCCTGTTCCATTTTCCATTAACAGATCCATCAAAATGACATCCGGTTTATGCTTCGCAGCGAGGTTAATAGCATCTCTTCCGCTGCTTCCTTCGCCCACTATTTCAATATCCGGTTCGGTTTCCAGGAAAGATATTATTCCCTTTCTCACTAATTCATGATCATCGATTACTGCAAGTCTTATTTTTGTCATATCATTCCCTCCCCGCCGGCGGCACTTTAATATCTATGTATGTTCCTTCCCGGTCCTTTGACCGAATTTGAAAGACCCCGCCAATTTCCTTACACCGTTCTTCCATCGACTTAATTCCATAAGAAACCATTTTCACATCTAGCGGATCAAATCCCTTTCCGTTATCACTAATATAAAGATAAATGAACTCTCCTTCTTCCCTTAATTCCACTTTGATTTTACTCGCTTCTGCATGTCTCATGACATTTGACACGGCTTCTTGGACAATCCTGAACAAATGCTCTTCAGCAGACTTTGTGAGTCCGTCCACTTCATCTATGCTTGCTTGAAACTGAAGTGAAGTTTTGGTTTTGAGTTCTTTCAATAATTTAATGATACCATCACATAATGAATCTTCCTGAAGCTCCACCGGGCGAAGATGAAGGAGCAGCGCCCTCATTTCCCCAAGTGCCTTTACAGAAATTCCTGATATTTGTTCAAGCTGGATTTTAGCCGCCTGCGGAGAGTGTTCTAGTGTTTTGCAGGCGGCTGCTGACATCATATTTAAGGCAAAAAGCTGCTGGCTGACCGCATCATGTAAATCTCTGGCTATTCTTTGACGCTCTTCCATGACAGCTGCGCTGTGTGCCTGCTGTGCAAGAAGAGACTTTTCATCGGCAAGCTTCTGCAGGGACTGAACCTGATTTTGAATATGATCGGAAAGCAGATTGATTTCATAAATAATTCTTGAGATTTCATCATTCGCCTCATTTGTTATTTTTCCCGGAAATCTGCCGCTGCGCAGATTCCCTATAAATGTTGAAATCATGGAAAGTTTACCTTTCAGCTCATAAGCATTTTTAATGGCTAAGTATGCCGCGAATAGGAAGAGAATTACGCAATTGCCTCCCGAGATCCATAATGCTGCCGTAACCGAAAACCCGGGATGATCAGCTAAAACGAGATACACCTGCAGCATGATGAAAAAAAGAAGTGAACAAAAGCATGCATACACAAAATAACTCTTAAGAAAAAATAATTTGATGCCTTTCATTCAGGCACCAAATTTCTATACCTTATCAATGCGGACATCTCCAATCACAAGGGATATTTGTATATTTACTTTTTTAGTTGCTGCATCATATTCGGGAGATTCAAACGAAACCACAGGCCCTGCAGCATGGCTGGATGAAAGGGAAAAAACCTTTACATCTCCAATATTTACTTTTGCTTTGACTCTGATTGGTATGTTTTGAGGAACAATGATTTCCACATCACCGATCCACCCGTTCAGCTCAATCGTCGTTTCTCTATCTGAAATAAAGGCTTTGCTTAAGTCTATATGGTAATCACCTATCATTTTGTACATTTTCATAGGCTCAAGAGCCCAGTTAGAATGGCTATATTCAAAGCTTCCTATTGAAAACCCTCTTACTTCAGGAATTTGCTCTACCTTTTCGAGTCCGTTATCACTCTTTTTAGAGCGATTATTTTTAATCTCTACGCGGATTTTTTTATTCAGAAAAAGCATACGTAAAGCAGCAAAAATAATGATGGCAGGCCATAGTTCCACTGCATCATATAAATGAAAAGGATAGAAGCCCAGCCGGTCTGCGACAAGCAAACATGATAAAAGCATCAAAAAAAATCCACAAAACATGGCCGAACCAAATGGCACCTTTAGGCTTTTCAGAAAAACAAGTATTCCGATGATCAGCAAAAGATAGGGATAACATGCGACAATAATCTGCTTTATTTCCCAAGAAATGACCCCGATATTTATTAGCAGCAGCACCGTTCCCCCTGCAAACAGCACCAGTGCAGTCAAAATATGTGTAAGCGAGTTTTTTTTCATAAATGTTTCAGACCCTTTCTCTTCTCCTTAATTCGTCATAATCCCCGAATTTTCCTTTTTTGCCGATAGCACGCAGATCCCGCCGTTTGAATGTATCATGGCTTTTCATTAGTTAATACTTGCTTAAGCTTTATTGCTTCTCCGCCTTAAGGCTGAATTTTTCACTTTAAAAAAGGCTTTTTCCGTAAACTTTGCTGCTATGAAACAGGGTGGTTGATTTCCTCTTCAGGATGCTCGCTTTCCGCGGGGCAGCCTGTGAGCCTCCTCGGCTGCGCCTGCTTATGTCTCACCTGTTTTGCTAATCTAAGCGGGAGTCTGACACATTACGCTCCAATCAACTGACTTGACAATGGGAACGCCTCACATAACAAATTAAAAAAACAACAATCTTTAAGAAAAGAGCCTTTAAAAAAAGTACTTTGTTAATGCTCTTTGCTGATTGAGATTGTGACCAGTGACGGTTCTAAGGCACATAATGAGCTCTTGAAGCAATAGGCAAAATTAACAGATTAAAAAATGAAGGGTTACTTTATGATGAAATATATCTCTCCCTACCTTTCACCAAAGGCAATGCCCATCATAATGTGTAGAAAAGCAAATATATTTCTGCCATTCGGAAGGAGGAAAGATTATGGGAGTGGAACTGACGGCTCTCCATTGGTCTTATGTACTATTTATCGTGCTGATTATCGGCTTTATGATAAAAAGAAGAGATACAACAATTGTGTGCATCCTTGGGATTTTCACTATTGCATTAATTGCAACCGGCAGTCTTTTTGGATCAGTAAGCGGGGTTTTCAACAGCTTTGTCTACGCAATTACAGAATTAATGTCCACCATATTGATTATTTCAATTATTGTGGCCATGAGCAGAGTTCTCACAATAACCGGAATAAATGATGTTATGATCTCGCCCTTTACCCGGTTTATAAAATCCCCTGCTCTTGCTTATTGGACAATCGGAATTTTAATGATGGTCATTTCATGGTTCTTCTGGCCTTCTCCTGCCGTAGCACTTCTCGGTGCCGTTTTGCTGCCCGTCGCAATTAAATCTGGCCTGCCTGCTCTTGGGGCCGCCATGGCGATGAATCTTTTTGGCCATGGGATAGCACTATCAGGAGATTTCATCCTTCAGGCAGCCCCAAAGCTCACAGCAGATGCGGCAGGACTCCCGATTGGCGAGGTCATACATGCCAGTATTCCGCTCGTTATTATAATGGGTGCCGTCACTACGCTCACAGCTTTTTTCTTTTTGAAGAGAGATATGAAACGGGGTAAATTTGCACAAGCAGAATCATTTGTACAGATTAAACAGCCAAACACAACTTACGAAGACCTGCTTTCTCCCGGAGTAAAAAAGGTATTTGCAGTTTTCATCCCCTTGGCCTTCATTCTCGATGTGGCTGCCATGTCAGTGCTTCACCTTCAAGGCGGGGATGCTACAGCACTTATCGGAGGCACCTCAGTCTTTATTCTATTAATCCTCTCACTCGCAGCACACAGAAATCATGGTGTAGAAAAGACAACCAGCTACCTGATCGAAGGTTTTCAGTTTGGCTTTAAAGTATTTGGGCCGGTCATTCCGATTGCCGCTTTCTTTTATCTGGGGGATGCAGGATTCACAAAAATCCTTGGCAGCACACTGCCCCATTCTTCTCAGGGAATCGTGAACGATCTTGGAGCCGCTCTTGCATCTGCCGTACCTTTGTCAAAGGAAGCTGCCGCTGTTACCCTAACCTCGATAGGCGCCATCACTGGTTTGGATGGTTCCGGCTTCTCAGGCATTTCACTGGCAGGCTCTGTTGCCCATCTTTTTTCCGCAGCCATTGGAGGCGGTGCAGCAACACTTACTGCGCTTGGCCAAATTTCCGCCATTTGGGTAGGAGGCGGAACACTCATTCCATGGGCACTCATCCCTGCAGCTGCAATCTGCAATGTTGATCCCTTTGAACTGGCAAGACGGAATCTGGTGCCAGTGGTTATTGGATTGGCGGTTACAACCATCGCAGCCATGTTTTTAATGTAAGCACTTCAGGGTGAGATACCCCGAGGGAGTAAGAGAAGGCTCACCGCCCCCTTCAGCGGAAAGCAAGTAGGATGATGCAGACAGAAATTCGCACACTTCGGAAGAAAATTGCATGATTTATTGTTAAAGTTGCATGATTTCTTAAGAAAGTTGCACGATTTTTCGCAGCGTGTATCCTGGGGAGGTAATTACCCCTTATTCCCTAGCAGAAAAAATTTCCCGAAACAGCTTTAGTGTAAAAACTGCACGGTGCCAAAACACATCTTGTTTTGGCTTTTTTAATGGTGTTAGGAAGTACAGGCAGAATGTAAGCTATTATTTTAATATATGGTATAATATTAAATATTCTAAATATTTAAATTTGGAGGGTCAAATGACGATAAATATCTTACATAAACGGCTTGAGCAGTCCTTTCAGGAAATGGTTGAAATCAGAAGATATCTCCATCAGCACCCCGAACTGAGTTTTAAGGAAACCAAAACAGCAGCCTTTATTGCCGAATATTATCATAAACTGGGTGTGGACGTCCGCACTAACGTCGGAGGAAATGGGGTTGTTGCAAAAATTCAAGGAGCCAAACCTGGAAAAACCGTGGCGTTGCGGGCAGATTTTGATGCCCTTCCGATTCAGGATGAAAAAGAAGTGGCATATAAGTCAACAGTTCCCGGAGTCATGCATGCCTGCGGACATGATGGACATACAGCATCATTGCTGGTTCTCGCGAAAATCATACATGAATTGAAGGATGATCTCGAAGGAAATTACGTTTTCATTCATCAGCATGCCGAAGAGTACTCTCCAGGCGGGGCTAAACCTATGATTGAAGATGGGTGCCTCGATGGTGTGGATGTTATTTTCGGGACACACCTATGGGCTACAGCACCAACTGGCACCATTCAGTATTGCAACGGTCCCATTATGGCAGCCGCCGACCGTTTTGAAATTGTGATACAGGGAGAAGGCGGACACGGTGCACAGCCCCATAAGACAAAGGACAGCATTATCATTGCCTCCCAGCTGGTCATCGCCCTTCAGCAGATTGTCAGCCGACGGGTCAGCCCGATTGATTCAGCTGTACTTACAGTAGGTTCGTTTGTTGCAGAAAATGCCTTCAATGTGATTGCAGATAAAGCAAAATTGATCGGAACGGTCAGAACGTTCAAAGAAGACGTACGAAGTTTTATTGAGACGGAAATGGAGAGAATCATTAAAGGAACATGTATGGCAGCAGATGCACAATATGAGTACAAGTATGAAAGGGGTTACCCTGCAGTTGTTCCCCATGATGAGGAAACCAGGTTTTTGCTTCAATGCACCAAGCAGGTTTCAGAGGTGGAGCATACGGAAGAAATCGATCCAGATATGGGCGGAGAAGATTTTGCCTATTACCTTCAAAAGGTAAAAGGGACATTCTTTTTTACCGGTGCAAAGCCTGATGCAGATATAACATACGGACATCATCATCCCAAGTTTGACATTGATGAAAAAGCCATGCTGATAGCAGCAAAAACGTTAGGGACTGCCGCTGTCAGCATTCATGCCGAAGAATAGAAATTAAGGGAAGGGCTTATGCCCCTTCCCTATTCTTTTGAGAGCATCCTTAACCTAAAACAGTTCATGGCTGTCTCCCCAAGTTCGGCAATCAGGACCCGGTTTGCATAGGCACCGACTGCTGCACCAATTCCAGGCACCAGCTGAAACGTTTTAATGATATCAATATAGTCCCTGTATTCCTGCTGGAGGACCCGCCAGTCAGGCTCTTTCGGCGGATTTTTTTCTTTCCAGTCCAAAATGATATCAAGAATCTCCTTTTTCACTTCGCCGCTGGAGAAGGCTAGATGAAAAACATATAATATGAATGCTCTTTCCTCATATCGATTGGCATTAAATCCGTATAGGGCAGCAATTTCAAATAAAAGTTTCATTTTAATGACAATCAGCAGCGGAAAGTCAGCCAGGCCAAGGAAAATCCCTCCTGCGCCAGTGCCTGCTCCTTCCAGCATTCCGGTTTTCTGAGCCAGCTGGATAGCTTTTTTGACTTTCTCTTCTCTTTCAGAAAAGGCCATCTCAGCTTCTTCTTTCTTATTTTTCGCAAGATAATGGGTTCCTTTAAGCACGCCTTCGATCAAATTCTTAAAAGTTTCCGTAATGGCTCCGTGTGCTTTTTCGGGTATGAAACCATTTAATTTAATTTGAGCTTGCTTGGACATCCGGTTCATCATCCCAGTTTTTCGGATGATTTTATTCCTCCATGCGTCAGCCTCTTCTAAAGCTTTGTTTTCGTAACTGCCCATCCGTGCTCTCCCCCTTTTTATCAAAAGTCACTTGCTTCAGTCCGATTCTGCGGACAGTGCAGGAAACCTGCAACCCGCCAAGCTCAAGTACCCGGAATGATTCTTTAGAAAATAAAAGGACCTGACATTCTTTTATATGCCAGATCCCTGTAAACAAATTTAAAATTTCCTGATTTTCTTCACCGCATACGCCCTGAATATGCTAATAAATACGAACCCTGCCGCTAAGGAAACTAAAGAAGAAACCACGGCACCTGACAAGATCTTCACAAGAAAGAAAATTAAATTTTCGAAGATGAGAAAATACATAGCCATTTTAATCACTGCCGTTTCACGCATATTTGCAGGCAGCGGGTACAGAGACACCCAAATTTTCATTTCATGCTGTTTCCAGGCTGGAAGCAGCTGGATCCCAGTCATATAGAGAAAAATGACTATTACAAGTATATTTGCCCAAACGCTTATAAATGCAAGCAGCACTACAGAGCCAATCACCGTTAACCTGAGCAGAAGCCCAATGTAATCATTAGCACGCAAAAAAGTGCGGGCGTACAGGTAGGAATAAGCAGATTTCTGATTATAAGGAATGAATTTCAGAAGCCAGTCCAGCCACTTTCTTCGGGCGGTTTTGCCCCGGAGCTTAGGGACATCTGTAAACAAATTGGCAATCCTGTAGAAAGACATCATTCTCTTATCTTCAAGTTCAATAAGTTTTTCCCATTTTAACGGTTTTTTGATTGTTGCACTTCGATAATACAGCATCAATGCAATCAGCAAAATGAAAGCAATCAATGGAAACAGGATGCCAGCACCGCTGAAAACCAAATATAGTACAGCTGCATTTAAAATATATCTGATGGCTGCATCTGTAAGGATTGTACTTTTTTCCTGAAATTTTAAGACATGCCATGTAATCATTAAATTGACATATTTCAATACAATCAAAAAAACAAAGATAATGGCAAAATCTTTGAGCGATGCACCGCTGACTTTTGCATACATTGGCATCAAAACCGCAAAGAGAACCAACAGAATAAAGGACTGCATAAAAAGGCTCAGGGTAATGGAACGGGAGAAATAACTTTTTAGTTTTGTTTCAAGCGGAAGCAGAAAAATCATATCCGCTTCTTTCAAAAATGTAAAAATGGGGCTCTTTGCAACAGCAAAACCGATAATCAGGCACATGATCAGCGCAGCGGGAAAACCGCCCCCCAGATCTTTAACCCACTCGCTGTAATAATAACCAAGACCTCCTGCAGCAATCAGCAAAACAAACAGAAGATGGCCGTTGAAAATATATTTTAAATACTTCTGCATTTCAATTATGAAAGCAGTGAACCTGCCCTGCCACAAATCCGGGTTATTCATGATTGGTTTCTTCTTTCGTCAAAGCAATATAAATATCATCGAGCGTAGCTCCAGGCATCGAAAATTGCGAACGAAGGTCCTCAAGGTTTCCTTTGGCGCGGATTTCGCCATTATGTAAAATAATAAAAGAATCACAATATCTTTCTGCAGTTGCAAGGATATGCGTCGACATAAGAATGCCTGCTCCTTCTTTTTTCATCTTATCCATGAGGTCCAGCAATGATTGTATACCGAGCGGATCCAGTCCTACAAAAGGTTCGTCCACAATATAAAGGGACGGCTGAACCAGAAAGGCACACATGATCATGACTTTTTGTTTCATTCCCTTAGAAAAGTGGGCAGGAAACCAGGAAAGTCTTTTTTCCATTCTGAATTCTTTAAGCAGGCGGCCCAGCCTTTCTTTATATATCCTCTCTTCCAATCCATAGGCCATCGCCGTCAGTTTCAAATGCTCTTCAAGAGTAAGTTCATCATATAAAATAGGCGTTTCCGGCACATAAGTGAACTGCTTGCGATAGCCATCAGGATCTTCTTGAAATGTTTTTCCATTAATGGAGATGCTGCCGCTCTTAGGCTCCATTAAGCCTATAATATGTTTGATCGAGGTACTTTTACCCGCTCCATTTAATCCAATCAAACCTACCAGCTGATTTGGCTGGACAACAAAGCTGACTCCCTTCAGGACTGGTGTCCGGGTATAGCCGCCAACAAGTTCATGTATCTCTAATAAGGACATCGAACCATCCTCTCTCTGTATGATGTCTTCATTTTATCAAAAATCTGTTCCATTACAATGTTTAGACTTTTTTATTCCGTTATTTACCAATTATAAATTTCTTCTCAGAGGGCCATGATATATAGTGAAGAGGGGCAGTCATTACAAGGTGATTTACATCAAATTGTAAATGGGGTGTCAGTTAAAGACATTTTACTGTTCTAACTGTTTATTCCAATTTAGCTTCAAAAAAACGTTTTCGAGCAAGGAGATGGTTGTCTTGCACGTAAAGGCTGAAAAAACGTTCATAACACTCCGTCCATTATGCTTTAAAAGTTGATGAAACTTTGGAGATATAGGAGATGGTTGCTTTGAATGCATACTCTTTAACATATAATACCTGATTTCAGTAAATGAGGTGTTTATCAAAGAGAATTCTACCTGAAACGAAAAGAAGCAAAGCCCCTTTTCAAACGGCAGGGTGCAGCTTAGGCTGCATCCTGTTTGTCATTTCGCTCTTGTACAACATGTGGTACGATTAGGTTACATTTTAATTAAGGAGGCGATCGGCAGTGAGCGATTGCATTTTTTGCAGTATTGTACAAGGAAATATTCCAAGCACAAAGGTATTTGAAAATGAACATGTGCTGGCTTTTCTCGATATTAGCCAGGTAACCAAGGGCCATACCCTTGTTATTCCAAAAATACATAAAGAAAACATTTATGAATTGACACCGGAGATCGCAAGCCGCCTATTCGAATCAGTTCCTCAAATCGCAAAAGCCATTAATCAGGAACTGAAGCCAATTGGTTTAAATGTGGTCAATAATAATGGTGAAGCTGCCGGCCAATCTGTTTTTCACTATCACATGCATTTAATTCCCCGCTACGGTGAAGGTGACGGTTTTGGAGCTGTCTGGAAAACGCATACCAGCGAATACACAAGTGAAGATCTTAATGACATCGCTTCATCCATAGCAAAGCATATATCACTATAATAAACCTCTTCCGCAAAGTCTTTTTAAGGCTTTGCGTTTTTATTTAAATTTTTATACTATTCCGCCTATTTTTCTGTTAGGATTATACAATAGTTCTTTAGCACATTACAGTATAGGAGGAAATAAGATGAAACGAGCACTGAATTTTAATGCTGGTCCTGCTGCTTTGCCTGAAGAAGTGCTTACTAAAGCACAGTCAGAATGGTTAAACATCCGCAATTCAGGAATGTCTGTCATGGAGCTTAGCCATCGCAGTTCCATTTTTGAAGACATCCACCACTCTGCCATACATTCATTAAGAGAAATCCTTCAGATTCCTTCCAATTACGAAGTTTTACTTTTGCAGGGAGGAGCAAGTCTACAATTTTCAATGGTTCCGATGAACCTCAATGCACCTGATAAATTTGCTGATTATGTAATTACCGGATCATGGTCCGAAAAGGCGCTGAAGGAGGCTCAAAAAATAGGAAAAACCCGGATTGCCGGCTCAGGGAAGAATGATAATTATACACATATCCCCAAGCTTGATGATATATCGGTCAGCGATGATGCATCTTATCTCCATATTACAAGCAATAATACGATTTATGGAACACAATGGCGTGAGTATCCTGATACAAAGCATGTGCCGCTGGCTGCGGATATGTCCAGCGATATTCTAAGTAAAGAAATTGAGGTAGATAAATTTGGACTGATATATGCCGGTGCACAAAAAAACCTTGGACCTTCGGGTGTGACCGCTGTCATTATCAGAAAAGATTTAATTCATGAATCTAGCCATCTTCCTTCAATGCTTTCCTATCATATTCATGCAAAAAATAATTCATTGTATAATACTCCTCCTACATTCGCCATTTACCTTCTTTCACTTGTGCTTGAATGGGTTAAAGAAAAAGGCGGATTAAAGAAAATAGAAGCAATGAATACTAAAAAGGCCAATCTCATCTATAAGGCCATTGATGAAAGTGATGGATTTTATAAAGGACATGCCAGGAGCGGCAGCCGGTCAAATATGAATATAACCTTCACTCTCCCCGGAGAAGATGCAGAAAAACAATTTCTAGAGCAAGCAGCCGAAGCAGGATTTACAGGATTAAACGGTCATCGCTCTATTGGAGGCTGCCGGGCTTCCATCTACAATGCGGTTCCTTATTCACACTGCGAGCAATTATTCGATTTTATGAATGCTTTTAAGGAAACCTATAAAAAATGCGGCACCCGATAATAACTCTAATAGATTTTCAAAAGATATAACTTCAAAAAAGTGCAATCACATGATATACTGTTTTAAAGTTCTTGCAGCAGGCAATCAGTGCACTGCTGAAGAATCAGAAAATTAGCTGAGAATAGAATAGGAGAGATGAGAAATGAATATTAGAACTTTGGTTTCCCTTGCCCTTTTTGTCGGAATTGGTGCTGCACTTCATGTAATCATCCCCGGTTTTTTCCTGGGAATGAAGCCTGACATGATGCTTACAATGTCCTTTTTGGCCATCATCCTTTTTCCCGAAAAGAAAAATGTCTTTTTAGTGGCTTTGGCGGGCGGAATTATATCTGGATTGACTTCTACATTCCCCGGGGGCTTTATCCCGAACATTATTGATAAATTCGTCACTTGTTTTGTCTTTTATTTCATGTTTATTGCAGCAAGGAAGTTTTCTTTTACAGCAGTAAGCGCAGGAATTTTGACAGCCATTGGCACATTAGTTTCCGGAGCTGTATTTTTAGGATCAGCATATTTAATTGTTGGACTCCCTGGTGCTTTTGTAAGCTTATTCGCTGCTGTCGTGCTTCCTGCAGTACTTCTTAATACAGTCGCTATGGTCATTATTTATCCGATTGTCAGCGGACTTATAAAGAAAAGCAGCCTCCCTGCCAATGTTTAAATAAAAGCATATGACAAACCCCGCCGAAGAGGAATCCGGCGGGGTTTTTTATATGCATGCTGATTATCCGGCATTCAATACTCGCTTCCTTTTTTAATGGAACATATATCCTATCAGGCCAAGAAGCAGGAATATGCAGCCAAGCACGCCAAGCATTTCAGCTCTTTTTTTCAGCATGTTTTTGGGCGGATACATGCCTGGTTTCCTGGCAGCTGCCAAAAAGTAAAGCATTCCAGCAAGACTTAGCGTACATAATATAAAAAAAATGGCCATAGCTCTCCCCATGCTCACTCCCCCTGTCTTCCCATTTTAGCTTGTATAACTATATTCAGCACACTCCTTTATTATGAAAGGCTCTTTTCTTAAAGATTGTTGTTATTTAATATAATTTTTCGAGGCAAATCTATTGTTAAAGCAGGTTGATTGGAGCGAAAGGTGCGGAGACTCCTGTGGGATCAGCGTGGCAGATGAGACCCCGCAGACG